>DASYIS010000482.1:0-3076 GCA_035997375.1 Chthoniobacteraceae bacterium | reverse complement strand
CCTCGTGACTACGCTCGCCCTCTGCGCCGCTCCGGCCGCCGTGATCTTGTTCACCTGGACCTTGTGCTTGCTCATGGTCATGGTGCCCGCGATCTCCTGTCCCTGAACGCTGATCAGCATTTTGGCGTCGTCGAGGGTCATGCTGGAGTCCACGTTGAGCGTGTCGCCGGTCTTCATCGCGGTCTTCTTCAGCGCATAGTCAGCACCCCAGGCCGGAGCGGCGCAGAGGGCGAGCGTAGTCACGAGGAACGGCAGGCAGGAGCGGAGCTTCATGGGGGTTGGGGTTGCTCGTGTGTACGGCGAACGCGCGGTTGGGTCGAGCAAAGAGAATCGGCCCTCGGCCGCGGCCAAACCTCAAAACGCCCTTAAGTATTTCCCGTTGGCGGGGTTGTGTCTTGTGCTACTTTTCCGGTCGCGCCATGCCCTCCCGCTTTCGCCATCCGCTCTTCGTTCTTTCGTTGCTTTGCCTGGCCCCGGTCTTGCAGGCAGCGGAGGGATCGGCACAGCGCGAGCTGAGCTTTGAGCGCGATGTGCGGCCGATCTTCAAGAAGCACTGCTTCCAGTGCCACGGCGAGGGGGAGAAGCTCAAGGGCGGGCTCGATCTGCGGCTGCGGCGCTTCATGGTGCTTCCGGATGAGGACGGGCATTTCCCCGTGGTGCCGGGCGAGCCGGCGAAGAGTGAATTGGTGAGCCTCGTGCGCGATGGAGAGATGCCGAAGAAGGCGAAGCCGCTGGCGGCGGCGGAGGTGGCGCTGCTGGAGCAATGGGTGGCGCAAGGCGCGAAGACGCTGCGGCCCGAGCCGGAGCAGGTGCCGAAGGTCTGGATCACCGAGGTGGAGCGCGAGTTCTGGGCCTTCCAGCCGTTGCACGCGGCGGCGCCGCCGGCGGTGAAGGAGCCCGCGCGCGTGCGGACGCCGATCGACGCTTTTCTCCTCGCGAAGCTCGAAGCGCAGGGGCTCTCGTTTGCACCCGATGGCGACAAGCGCACGCTCCTCCGCCGGCTGTCGATCGATCTCACGGGGCTGCCGCCTTCCCCCGAGGAGGTCGATCTCTTCCTCTCCGACGACGCGCCGGACGCCTACGAGCGCCTGGTCGACCGCCTGCTCGCCTCGCCGCACTACGGCGAACGCTGGGGCCGCCACTGGCTGGATGTCGCGGGGTATGCCGATTCCGACGGGTACACGGATGCCGACCCGGTGCGGATCTGGGCGTTCAAGTATCGCGATTACGTGATCCGCGCGTTCAACGCGGACAAGCCGTTTGACCAGTTCATCCGCGAGCAACTGGCGGGCGACGAGATGGTGAAGCAGCCGTACAAGAACCTCGCGCCGGCCGACATCGAGAAGCTGACGGCGACCGGCTTCCTGCGCACCGTGCCGGACGGGACATCGACGGCCGAGGACCAGACGACGGCGCGCAACGCGGTGGTCGCGGAGACGATCAAGGTCGTGTCGTCCTCGCTGCTCGGGATGACGGTCGGGTGCGCACAATGCCACGATCACCGGCTCGATCCGATCCCGCAAGCCGACTACTACCGGATGCGCGCAATCTTCGAGCCAGGGCTGAATCCGGCGGCCTGGAAGACCCCGCCGGCGCGGCTCGTTTCGCTACAACGCGAGGACGACAAGGCAAAGAGCGTGAAGCTGGAAGCAGAGGCGCACGAGCTCGAAGTGGAGCGCCTGGCGTTGACCAACAAGCTGATCGCAGAAGCGCTGGAGGAGGAGCTCGAGAAGAAGCCGGAGGAGCTGCGCGAGCCGCTGCGCACCGCCTACAACACGGAGCTCAAGCAGCGCACGCCCGAGCAGGTGAAGCTGCTGAAAGAGCACCCGACCGTGAACAGTCTCACGGCCGGCTCGCTCTATCTCTACGACCGCAACAACGGCAAGGCGCGCGCACCGCAGGTCCAGAAGATGACCGAGCGCATCGCCGAGGTGCGCGCGCAGAAGCCGGTGGAGGAGCTGATCCCGGTCTTCAGCGAACCGGTCGGCGCGCCGCTGCCGGAGACGCATCTCTTCTATCGCGGCGATCCGGGACAGCCGAAGGATAAATACACGCCCGGCGAGCTCACGGTGCTCGCGAGCTTCCACCCGAGCGAGATCCCGGAGAAGAATCCCGCGACGCCGACGACCGGCCGGCGGCTCGCGCTCGCCAAAAGCCTGACCGACGGCACGCACCCGCTGACCACGCGCGTGCTGGTCAATCGCGCGTGGCATCATCACTTCGGCCACGGGCTGGTCGGGACGCTGGGCGACTTTGGCTCCATCGGCGAACGGCCGAGCCACCCCGAGTTGCTCGACTGGCTCGCGCGACAATTCGTGACGGACGGCTGGAGCATGAAAAAGCTGCACCGGCTCATCGTCTGCTCGACCGCCTATCGCCAAAGCTCGGTGCGCGATCCGGCCAAGGAAAAGGCCGATCCCGACAACCGGCTGCTCGGTCGCATGAACGTCCGCCGCATCGAGGCCGAGGTCCTGCGCGACTCGATGCTCGCGGTCAGCGGCAAGCTGAACTCGAAGATGTTCGGCGCGCCGGTCCCGGTGATGACCGACCCGGACGGCCAGGTCGTCGTCGGCATCAATACGAACGACACCGCGGGCCGGCCGTCGGGCAAATTCATTCCGCTGAACGGCGAGGAGTTCCGCCGCAGCGTCTACGTGATGGAGCGCCGCAGCCAGCCGCTCGGCATGCTGGAGACCTTCGACCTGCCGCGCATGGATCCGAATTGCGAGTTGCGCACCGCCTCCACCGTCGCCCCGCAATCGCTCGCGATGATGAACGGGGACTTCACGCTGACGCAGGCGAAGTTCCTCGCCGAGCGGGTGAGCCGCGAAGCCGGGCCCGTCGTCGCGGCGCAGGCGAAGCGCGCGTGGCTGCTGGTGCTCGCGACTGCGCCGAGCGACGACGAAGTGAAGGGCGCGGTCGCGTTCCTGGAAAAGCAGACGGAACACTTCAAGGCGCACCCCACGCCGCCCGCGCCGGTGGCGAAAGGCAAGGAGCCGCCGCCGCCCGCCGACCCGGCGCTGCAGGCGCTCGCGACGTTCTGCCAGGCGCTGCTGACGGCGAACGGGTTTCTTTA
>DASYIS010000481.1:0-8438 GCA_035997375.1 Chthoniobacteraceae bacterium | reverse complement strand
ATCTTTTTCAACAAGGCCGAGGAGGTCATCAATTACCTCAACTACGGGCAGAACCGCGACCAGGTGAAGATCGCGAACTTCGAATTCTTCGGCCATTCGAACCGCGCCTGCTGGATGTTCGATTACTCCAACAACCTCGACAGCGCCTCCAAGTGCTGGCTGCACGAGGACGACTTGAAGCAGCTCCGCCGCGGCATCTTCATGAAAGACGCCTTCGTGAAGAGCTGGAGCTGCCACACCGGCGAGGAGATGAGCCACAAGTTCAAGTCCGCCACCGGCATTGCGATGATCGGCGCGATCGGCAAGACACAGTACATGACCGACGAACTCCCGATTCTTTCGAGCGAGGGCGGGAAGTGGGTGAAGTGATTTGGGATTTAAGATATTTAAGATTTAGGATTTAGGATTTAGGATTTGTCGGAAGGGTGCGGCCGGCGCCGGCGCGGAGGCCTTCGACCCGAGGTGTAGAGGCGGCTCTCTGTGAGCATAGGCGAACAGGTGCCGCCTCCAATTTCTTGAGCGTCTTTCGCGCGAGCAGCGCTCAAGAAAAGTGCCGCCTCCATCCTTGGTTTGGCAGCGCTGGTTGCTAGAGACACTCAAGAAATTGGAGGCGGCACCCCTTCGCCTATGCTCAGGGAGAGCCGCCTCTACACCTTGGGGACGATGCTTCGCACCTTCAGAATTCCACCACCACCGGCCGGTGATCCGACCACATGGGCCAGCCGATGCGGGCGGCGCGCGGCGGGAGCGGGCCGCTGCTCCAGACGTGATCGATGCTGAGCGCGGGCGCCCAGGTGGGCCAGGTCTCGGCGAGACCGGTGCCCGCTTTCTCAAATGCGTGGCTCATGAAGCCGCGCAGGTCGTCGAAGCCCTTCGATTCGCGCGGCGTGTTCAGGTCGCCGACCACGATGAGCTTCTCCCCCGCGTGCGCCCGCGCGATTTCCGTGAGCCGGCGCAACGGCGCGAGGCGCGGCTGCGTGGGCGTGAGGTCCGCCTGCAGGATCGTGAGGTCCTCTCCGCGAATCCGCGCATGGTAGAGCGCGTAATAGGAGCCGAGCCCGAGCAAGCCTTCCTCCACCATCGTGATGTCTCCGCGCGCGAGGCAGATCATTTCGCCGCGCGCTTGCACCACCTGGTAATTCGGGAAGCCGGCGCGCCACTGCGGCAGGTTGTCGTGTTCCTCCGGCGTGCTCTCGGCGATCGCGATGACGTCGGCATCCTGCGCTTGCAGCCATCTCGTCACGGGGCCGAAAAGCCGGGCGGGATGCCCGGTATTCCATGCGACGAGACGAAATGCCGGCGGCCCCGCGGGCGCCGGCGCGGAGAACCAACTGAGCGCGATCCAGGTGAAGAGCGCGCCGCCGGTGAGGATGAAATAACGCCGCTTCGCATGCGCGTGGCCGACCCGCCGGGCGTGCAGCGCGAGGATGAGAAGGCCGACCGCCATGACCGGCCAGGGCGTGCTGTAGTAGACGAGCGAGAGCGGCCGCCAGGCGTCGCGCAGTTTCGTGATGCGCAGGAGGATGCCGGCGATCAGCCAGACACGGAGCGAGCCCGCGGCCACGCGCCGCACGAGGCTGGGAAGGGCGGACTTCATCGGCCAAAGCGGTGGAAGAGGCTCTCGAGCTCGCGCGCCGCGGCGGCAAAGGAGAGCCGGTGCTTCGCGGCCTGCAAAGCGCGCTCGATGACTTCCGCGCAATCGTGCGGATGCTCGAGCAAACGCGCGGCGAGGTCGAAGAGCTGCTCCGGAGTTCGCCCGTGTCCGCACAGGTCGGGAAAGGCGATCCGCTCCGTGGTCCCGTTGCCGCCGACGCACGGGACGCGGCAGAGGAGCGCATCGCCCGCGACCTGGCCGGGGACGCAACTGGCATCGAGCTGAAAGACGAGTTTGTGCCGCGCCATCAGCCGCAGGTATTCCGGGTAGGGACGCCGGCCCTCGATGACGCGCAGCCAGCCCTCGGGATAGCCGAGCTTCGCGAGCAGCCGGCGCCCGCGCCAGCCGTTGGTGTTGATGACGGTGATCGGCTCGCCCATCGCGGTCGCCAGCGGCAGCACGGTGAGCAGCGTGGCGAGGTGGTTGCGCGACTCCACGTCGAACTCCCGCGTGCCGACGAAAATCCCCTGGCGCTCCTCCAGCGGGTGCGAGAAGTTCCAGCGCTCGTCCTCCACGGGGTAGGGCGTCGGGATGAACTCGACGACGCGCATCCCGGCGGCGCGGTAGATCGGCAGCAGCTCCTCCACCGGCGAAATCGCGGCGTCAGCCTGCCAGCAAATCTCCTGGAACAACTGCAGCCGGCCGGGGTCGCTCAGCAGCGCGCCGGCCTGGAAGAGACCGGACTCCTTCAGCGAAACGACCGTGACTTTCTTCGCGCGGCTGAACTCGATCAGCGGCTGGCGGCAGCTCTTGAGGTTGCCGCGCATGAGCATCAGGACGTTGGTCCGCTCCGCGGGAATGGCTTCATCGTGCCGGTAAAACCCACCCGCGGTGCAGGCCGCGTACCCGTGGAAATTGACCGGCGGATGCGCGGTGTCGCTCGGCGCGCCCGCGAAGTCGGGGAACGTCTGGTTCGGGTCTTTGCCTCCGGGGTTGAGGACGGCGAGTTGCATGGCGGAGACTTTGCCGGGCGGGGCGGGCAATCAGCAACCAGTAATCAGTCACGAGCCAGTAATCAGTCACGGAGGACGCCGGCGCGCCGCCGGCCACTGATTACTGCCAGACTGATCACTGATTACTTCCGAAAAAATACGGGGCCGCCGGCGAAGTGCCGACGACCCCGTTGTTCCCCCCGGAACACCGAGTAAGACCCCGGGCGCGGAACTTCCTTGGGAAATGTTTGCAAGAATCCGCGCGCTCGGGGACATCATGGTCCCATGAACTACCCGCTGCGCATCCATTTCAAAACCCTGGCCCTTGCCAACCAAGGCTCGGTCACCGACTCCACCGGCAGCGTTATCTTCTTCGTGAAACAGAAGGCGTTCAAGCTGCGCGAGGCGATCACGGTCTTCACCGACCAGACGCAGGAGACGCCGCTGTGCACGATCAAGGCGAACAAGATCATCGACTTCAGCGCGCAATATTTCTTCGCGAACATGAGCGGGGACGCGCTCGGCTCGGTGAAGCGCGCGGGCGTCCGGTCGCTTTGGAAAGCCGACTACACCACCCTCGACAACGACGGCAATCCGGTGATGAAAATCAACGAGGAGAACGGCTGGGTCAAAGTTCTCGACACCGTCCTGAAAGACATCCCGGTCGCCGGCATGTTCAGCGGACTGCTGTTCAACCCCAGCTATCTCGTGACCCGCCCCGACGGCACGCCGATCGCCCGGATCAAGAAAGAGGCGGCGTTCTTCGAGGGCAAATTCAAGATCGAGAAGCTCGGCGAAATCGAGCCGGAGGAGGAGTTGCGGTTCCTGCTCGGCTGCTTCACATCGATCTTGCTGGAGCGATTCCGGGGGTAGGCGGGAGCGCGCAGGCCGGCGGTTCTTTGCACCCCCATCGCGCACGCGACCAGCTCTTCGCATCCGCCACATGTCCGTATCCCCCCCAAAAAAGCAGACCGCCCTCATCCTGATTCTCGGGGCCGCGCTGGTCGCATTCGCGCTGAAATGCGCGTGGGCGCTCACCAGCTTTGGGACGAGCGACCTCGTGATTTTCAGCACGTTCGCGAAACAGTTGGCCGAGACGGGCTTGGCAGAGACGTATCGGCACAACACGATGTTCAACCATACGCCGCTCACGGCGCTGCTGCTGCGCGGGCTGTATTGGGCGACCGCCGGCGACTTTGCTTCGTTTGCCTCCGGGTTCCGCATCATCACGGCATTCGCCGATCTCGGGTCGATCGCGGCGCTGCTTTTCGTGCAGCGGAGGACGGGGCGACCGGCGCCCTGGGTGCTGGCGCTGTTTGCCGCGAGCCCTGTTTCCATCATGGTTTCCGGGTTTCATGGGAACGTCGATCCACTCATGGTGCTGTTCCTCTTGTGGGCCGTGGCGATGCTCGTCGTGCGCCGGCCGATGCCCTGCGGCGTGCTGTTTGCGCTCGCCTGCCAGGTGAAGATCGTGCCCGTCCTGCTCGCGCCGCTTTTCCTGGCTTGGTGGTGGCAACTGGATCAGCGGGCGCTTTCGAGATTCACCGGCGCCGCGTTGGTCGCGACGCTGGCCGGGTGGGCCGTGCCGCTCATGCAATGCCCCGCGGATTTTGTGCATAACGTCTTCGGCTATGCCAGCTACTGGGGCACGTGGGGTTTCACCTACTGGCTCCACGTCACGGGCGCGGAGGTCTTCAGGACCGTCTCTTTCAAGGGACTCAGCGACGCGCAAAACTGGGTCGCCTTCGACCTGAAGTGCCTGATGATCGTCGGCGTGCTCACGCTCGCCTGGCGCCGCCGCAAAGTCGACGGGGCGGAGTTTTTCACCACGCTCGCCGCCGCGTTCACGGTGCTCTACGTCTTCGCGCCGGGCGCCGGGACGCAGTATCTTGTCTGGATCGCGCCCTTCCTCGCGTGGGCGCGGCCGCGCTGGTATGTGGCGGTCACGCTCTGCTCATCAGTCTATCTGTTCGCGTACTATCACTCGACGGAGACGCAGCACCTGTTCCCGTGGGAGCTCTCGATGGCCAAAGGCGGGGAGATCGCCGTCTGGGGGCCGTGGATGAATGTGGCGTGGCTCGCGTTCATCGTCCTGTTGACCACGCAGGCGCGGCGCTGGTGGCGGCCCAACGCGGAGGCCACTTTCCGTTGATGAAGACGAAGAAGAAGAAGAAAATGAGGAAGACCGGCGGTCGGAGGCTCAGAGCACTTTCGCGTGATACTCCTGCAGCGGCTTGACCTGCAACCCGTGCTCCCGTAAGGCGCGGATGCCTTCCAGGCTCGCCGCGGCGGCGCGCAGCGTGGTGATGACCGGTACGCGGAGCGAGCTCGCGGTGGAGCGGATGCGCACCTCGTCTTCGCGCGCGGCCTTGCCGTGCGGGGTGTTGACGATCATCGCCAACTCGCCGTTTTTCAGCATGTCGAGCGCGTTGGGCCGGCCTTCGTTGAGCTTGAAGAGTTTCTTCACCGGGACCTTGCCGGCCTTCAGCGCCGCGGCGGTGCCGCCGGTCGCATAAAGCTTGAAGCCGAGCTCCGCGAGCCCGCGCGCGATCTCGACCGCGCGCGGCTTGGCGGCGTCGGGCACGGAGATAAAGACGTTGCCGGACTTCGGCAGCGGCGGCTGCGCGGCCATCTGCGCTTTCGCGTAGGCCAAGCCGAAGTTGGCGTCGATGCCCATGACTTCGCCGGTGCTCTTCATCTCCGGTCCGAGCATGATGTCGACGCCTGGGAACTTCGTGAACGGGAAGACCGCTTCCTTCACGCAGAAGTGCGTCGGCACGATTTCCTCCGTGAACCCGAGGTCGGACAACTTGTGTCCGACCATGATCTTCGCCGCCAGCTTCGGCAGCGGAACGCCGATCGCCTTCGATACAAACGGCGAAGTGCGTGAGGCGCGGGGATTCACCTCGAGCACATACACGCGCTCTTCCTTCACCGCGAATTGCACGTTCATCAGGCCGATGACGTTCAACTCGCGCGCCATCCTCTTGGTCGCGCTCGTGATCTCGGCCTTCACCGCATCGCTCAACGAAAACGGCGGGATGACGCACGCGCTGTCGCCGGAGTGAATGCCGGCCTCCTCGATGTGCTCCATGATCGCACCGAGGACGACCGTCTCGCCATCGGAGAGGCAGTCGACATCGACCTCCGTGGCGTCTTCGAGAAAGCGATCGACGAGGATCGGGTGCTCCGCCGCGGTACCGCCGGGCGAGCCCTCGATGGCGTCGCGCACATAGCGGCGCAGGTCGGTCTCGGTATGCACGAGCTGCATGCCGCGCCCGCCGAGGACGAACGACGGCCGCACGAGCACGGGATAGCCGACGCGCTCCGCGACCGCGACCGCCTCGACTTCGGTGAGGGCCGTGCCGCCAGGCGTCTGCTGGATGCCGAGCTTGTCGAGCAGCGCGGAAAACAGCTTGCGGTCCTCGGCGATCTCGATCGATTTCGGAGAAGTGCCGATGATCGGCACGCCGGCTTCCGCGAGGCCCTTGGCGAGATTCAGCGGCGTCTGCCCGCCGAATTGCACGATGACGCCGACCAAATTCTCGCTCTCCTGCTCGCAGATATTGAGCACGTCCTCCAGCGTCAGCGGCTCGAAGTAGAGCTTGTCCGAAGTGTCGTAATCGGTCGACACCGTCTCGGGATTCGAGTTGACCATGATGGTCTCGAACCCGAGCTCGCGCAGCGCAAACGACGCGTGCACGCAGCAGTAGTCGAACTCGATCCCCTGCCCGATCCGGTTCGGCCCGCCGCCGAGGATGATAACCTTCTTCTTCCCCGACTCGCGCCGCTCATTCTCGTCGCCGTATGTGGAGTAGTAGTAGGGCGTGTAGGCCTCGAACTCGGCGGCGCAGGTATCGACGAGGCGATAGGTGGGCTGGATGCCGTGCTCGTTGCGCAAGGCGCGGATTGCGCGATCGGTCGTGCCTGAGGCGAGAGCCAACTGGCGATCCGAAAAGCCGAGCTTTTTCGCCCGAAGGAGCTCGCGCGGTCGTGGCACGGGCGTCCCGCCCGTGGGGCCGGCGGGCATCTCGCCCGGCGAAACTTCCGGCAATAATGCATAGTCGGTATTCAACAAGAATTCGCCCCCGGCGCTTCCCGCTTTCTCTGGATTCTCCGCAATATAGCGCCGAACATTCTCAAGCTCTTCGAAATCCCGGACGATCCGGTCGTAGTTTTCCTCCTGCCAAATCGCCCCGGTGCGTGCGAGTTTCTGCCCGATTTTCTTCGCGGTGAACGACTTCCACGAATGGAGGATATCGGGAACGGTCCGATCGGCGAGAGGCTTAACCAGCACGTGCACGTGGTTCGGCATGATGACGAAGCAGTCCAGCACGTAGCGGTCACCGGCGAAGTGCTTCAGTGCTCCAGCCACGATTCCCGCGACCGCCGGGTCTTTTAGGAGACATTCTCCATGGCCCGAATCCAACCACTTCTCCCGTTGATCCTGAAAGCGAGACTGGTACTCGTATTTCGTTGCGGCGTCCCATGGCTCGGGATGGAATTTTACCCAGGTATCGCGCTCGTCAGCCCACTGCCGCAAAAGAGTCTGCGGGACCGCGTCGTCTAATCGGAAAGTTATGAAATATGTAGCCCCTGGTTGGGACCAATGTGGGAGGTGCCGGTGTTTGATGATAACGTCATCGTGTTCGCTGAACGAGCGGAATTGGAGATGTTCAGCGGGCAGGATGCCCGCTGGCCCCACGGGCGGGACGCCCGTGCCACGGGGCTTCTGCGCCACCCCGAGCTTCGCTGCTTCGTCCACGATCTGCCGCAGGTTCTCCAAAAACCATCGGTCGATCTTCGTCATCTCGAAGATCTCCTCCACCGTCCATCCGCGCTGCAGCGCCAGCCCGAGGAAGAAGATCCGCTCGGCATTCGGCACCGTCAGTTTGGCCCGCAGGGTATCGTCATCGACCACCTTGTCCGCGCCGTCGCCGATCAGCCCGAAGCGTTTGATCTCCAAACTCCGCAGCGCTTTTTGCAGCGCCTCCTTGAACGTCCGCCCGATCGCCATCGCCTCGCCGACGCTCTTCATTTGCGTGGTCAGCGTGGCGTCGGCTTGCGGGAATTTCTCGAAGGTGAAGCGCGGCACTTTCACCACCACGTAATCGATCGACGGCTCGAAGCTCGCCGGCGTCTCGCGCGTGATGTCGTTGCGCACCTCGTCGAGCGTGTAGCCGACCGCCAGCTTGGCGGCGATCTTCGCGATCGGGAAACCGGTCGCCTTCGACGCGAGCGCGGAGCTGCGCGAGACGCGCGGGTTCATCTCGATCACGATCATCCGGCCGTTGTCGGGATTGACCGAGAACTGGATGTTCGAGCCGCCCGTCTCGACGCCGATCTCGCGGATGACCGCAAAGCTCGCGTCGCGCATCACCTGGAACTCCTTGTCGGTCAGCGTCTGCGCCGGCGCGACGGTGATGGAGTCGCCGGTGTGGACGCCCATCGGGTCGAAATTTTCGATCGAGCAGACGATGACGCAGTTGTCCGCCTTGTCGCGCATCACCTCCATTTCGAACTCCTTCCAGCCGAGGAGCGACTCCTCAACCAGCACCTCGGTCACGGGTGACATATCGAGCCCGTGCTCGACGATATCCTCGAATTCGTCGCGATTGTAAGCGATGCCGCCGCCGGTGCCGCCGAGCGTGAAGGCGGGTCGGATGATGAGCGGAAAGGCGCCGATCTGTTTCGCGATCACGCGAGCCTCCTCCAGGGTATGCGCGACACCGGACTTCGGCATATCGAGCCCGATTTTCAGCATTGCCTCCTTGAAGGCAGCGCGGTCCTCGCCCTTGTGGATGGCCTCCGGGCGGGCGCCGATCATCCGGACGCCGTATTTTTCCAGCACG
>DASYIS010000480.1:0-4242 GCA_035997375.1 Chthoniobacteraceae bacterium | reverse complement strand
GGCCGCACAGGGGACTGTGCGGACCACATTACTCCGCCTTCACGACCCATTTGCCCCAGAGCCCCGGCGTCAGCTCGGCTTCGCTCGGGACATCGGCGGTGATCGCGGTGGCCTTGTTCGACCAGTAGACACGCTGGGTGGTCTGGAAGTTGGCGCCGCGCAGGATGCCGAGATCGGCGCGGATGGTCTGGCCGGCTTTCGGCTGCCAGTGGAGCGTCTCCAGCGGCAGGCTGAGCTCGAAGTTGCCCGCGCCGTCGGCGGCGAAGACGAGGCGGTCGGTCACGTCCTCGACCACGTCGAGGTTGATCGTGCGCCACGGGCTGCTGAAGGCGACGGGCTGTTTCGTGCCCGGGACCTTCGCGCGGTAGAGCATGGCCATCGGCTTCCCTTTGACGAGCGTGACGAGCAGGCGCTGGTCGCCGGCGGCGGGGGCCTTGCGGTCGAGCGGCGCGGCGGGGTCGGCGCCGATCATCAGGTCGAGGCAGCCGCCGGTTTTGAAGAGCGCGTTCGGCGTCTCGGCGCTGTTGCCGAGCAGGTCCTTTTCGTTGCTCCGCCAGGCGGCGTAGAGGCGGTCGCCGCTCACCGCGACGGCAGCGCTCACGTCGTACGGCTTCGACTGGCTGTTGAAGTTCGCCTTCGTGCCGCGGCGATCGATCGTCGCCCAGTCGGTGGTCGCCGGCCAGTCCTCGAGCTTGCCGTCGACCTGCGGCGGCTGCGTGCGGAGCGCCACGGTGAGGACGCCGCTGCCGCGCTGTTGCTGGCGCTTCGCCTCGGCGCGGGCAAACCAGTCGCGCGACTTTTCGAGATCGGCCGCGGTGACGGTGATCGTCTGCTCCGGCAGGCGCTTGATGCCATCAAGCCCATCGATCCGCACCAGGCTGGTCCGCGCGCCGTCGACGAGGTAGACCTTGCCGTCCGGCGTCTGCGTGATGCTCGGCCAGAAGTTCTCGTCGTGCAGCGAGACGCCGGTCACATCCATGTCGCGAATCGCGACCGGCGCCGCCCAATTCGGCCGCAGGCGGATGTCATTGAAGAGCGTGGAAACGAACAGCCCGTCCGCGGTGAAGAGGTACATGTTGCCCATGTTGCCATTGACGCAAAACATCGGCCCGCCCTCGCCCGGCGGCGTCACCCATCCGCCGAGCAAGCGTGTCGTGCCGATGACCTCGCCGGGGCGATCCGGCACCGCGGCCTCGTGGCTCGCGTGCAGGCCGGGCCAAAGGCTCGGGTAGCTCCAGCGCGGCTCGCCGTTGTAGGCACCGCCGAGGCCGTAGGGGGAGAAGGGGAGCGGGGCGTTGGTGGTGATGGTCCAGCGGGCAGGTTGCATGAGCGCCTGGTCGCCGCCGCTCGACTGCGGCTGTCCACCGGCGGGGCCGAGGATGTGGCCGCCGAAGTCTCCCTCCGGACCGCGCGGCTGAAAGTTATAAAAGTAAGACACCACCCCTATCGACTGCAGTCTGGGAAATCTGATCGCGTGCTCCTCAAAACGCGCTACCACAAACGAAAGATCATCCGCAACGGTAATGCCGCGGGCAACGCCTTTCTGAAAACGTAGCTCATTCGGCTGGGGGTGCCCATCCCAATTGCGATCCTGCCACAAAAAGACCGCCGTCTCCTCCGGCTTCGGGTGTTCCGCTTCCGGCTTACTGCCCTCAGGCCATAAGCTGATAAATTCCGGCTGCAGAAGCACGCTCCAAGCGCGGGCGTCGCCCATGGCCGCCACGAGCCTCGCCGACTTGCCATCATCGCTCCAAAGAAATGCGACGTGATCTCCGCCGGTCGGATTGTGCGTGTAGCAGCTGGTAAAGTAGCGCGGTCCCTTTCCGTCATTGGGATACAGCGGCGTGTCCGGCGAGAAGTGTCCACCATGCGCTTCGAGCAGCGGATCAGGTCGGTGGAAGACGCGCACGAGCTGGTCGGTGCCCTTTTCCCAATCGAGCTTGAACTCCATCCCCTTGTAGAAGAAGCGCGTCTTGTCCTGCGGATCGAGCACGCCGCCGCCACCGTATTCCGTCGGGCCGTAGAAGGCCCGCTCCAGCTCGCCTTTCGTGCTCCAGACCGAGACGCGGCGCGGAAAGTTATCCGCTTCCGCGACCCAGAGCCGGCCCTGCGAATCCAGCGCAAGGCCGTTGGGGTTGTTCATGTGCTTCGGCTCGTACATCCCGACCGCCGGCGCGCCGGCGAGGCCGATCGGCGGGAGCGGCTTGCCTTCCGGCGAGAAGCGCTTGACCTGGTGCGACTGGCCGCGATCGGTGATCAGGAAATTGCCTTCGGCATCGGTGGTGACCTGGCGCGGATCCTCCAATCCACTGAAGATGATCTTCCCGGAACCGCGGTCGAGACGCTCTGGCGTAAATCGCGGAAATCGAACCAGACTTTTCTCGGTCAGAACGAGCAATCCGCCCTTGGCATCGAACGCGACGCCACGCGGGCTCGGCACGGACTGGCGGCCCACGACATGCCCGTCCGTTGCACTGATGAAGACCAACTCGTTCTGCCGGATCATGGAACAGACGAGGTACCCGTTTCGTATGGCCAAACCGGACAGGACGAAATTCTTGTCCCCGCCGTCGAAGCCCTCGAGCTTTTGCGGCTTCTCGCCATCGGCCGGTTTCTTAATGCGCGGGTCGTCGCCGAGCTGCATTTTGGCCACGGGCCGGTCCTCGAGCTTCTTCGTCTTCGCGGTGAGGCGCAGCTCGCCTTCCCACACTGAACCGACGTAAACGAGATTGTCGAAAATCGCGTCGGGTCCGTTGTCCACCGCGAGCGTCGGCGCACCGGTCCACGTGCCGCCGACCCAACCCTGGCCGCCGAGCTTCGTGCCGTCCTCGTGGAGCCATTGCAAACCGTGCCCGCCTTCGGCCACGAACGCGCCGATGAAGATCAGCGGCTGGCCATCCGCCGTGCGTGTGCCGGGCACATAGGCCACGCTGGTCGGCGGCGTGTGCGTGGTCATCCAGCCGCCGGTTTTGTCCTCGGTGGTCCAGGCGGGTTTGCCCGCGTTGTAGACGCTGAATTCATAGTGCAACTGCACCGGCGGATGCCAGAGGCCGAGCACCTTGTACGTGCCCGGCGCGACCGGCCGCGTCGGGATGTGATAGAGGCCGTGCTTCGCGGCTTGCGGATCGCGCAGCAGGTCGTCGCTGCCGTCCCACCACGCGGTGTTGGCGCCGGCGGGGAAGGGGGTCTCGCTCACTAGATTGCGCACGCGATGGGCTGTCGTGTCCTCGATGACGAGCGTGACCACGCCCGGCGCGGGGAGCGTGAATTTCACCGGAATCGGCGGTGGCTCCTCCACGCTCTTTGGCAGGACGAGCGAGGCGAGCGTCGCCTTGTCCAGCGGCACGAGCGCGAGGACTTCACCGAGCCACGCGCGCCGGCCGTCCTTCACCTTTTCCTTGAGATGCGGGTGATTGGAGACCGGCCCCTTGGTCATGCGGATGCGCACCGCGCGCGTGCTCACCGGCTCGGCGAAGCTCACCCAGTTCGGCGCGAGCGGCAGCGGGTACGCCGGGTCGATTTTCGTGCTCTCGCCGACCTTCTTCCAGTTCGTCTCGGCCGCGTCGCGCACGCCACCCTCGGCCGGTCCGGTGAAGGCATCGATCTCGACCGCGCTGAACCCCGCCCACAACAGGCAGAGGCCGCTGAGCTTCACCGGCGCCGGCCAGGTGAGCGTGACGACGGCCGGGTGCTCGGGGGACAGCGGGAGCGCCGCGCCCTGCTCGCCATTGTCCCACGCCTGCCAGCCCTTGTTCGCGAGCTCGTCGTTGAGCTTGGCCGAGAAATCGTCGCGCGCTTCGGATTGCGCGAGCGCTTGCGGCGCTACGTTGCCGAGGCGGTCCGGCGAAACCCAGACGCCGCCGAGCCAGCCCGCCATCTCGCGATCGCCCGGCGCGGGCACGTGGCTGAAGCGCAAGGCGCGCGTCTGCGTCCCCGGCGGCAGCACCCAGAGCGCGTAGCCGTCCTGGTCGACCTCGGCGTTTTTCTCCGCGTCCTCGACGAGCCGCGCCGCGGGCAGCCATTGCGCGTCGTCCGCCAGATCGCCGGGGTATTTCGCACCGGCCTTCAGCACGCTGAGCGCGCCGCCCCCGCGCACGAGCACGCTGCCGGCCGCGACCGGTTGCGTGAACCCGATGCGCAAGTGCCGCACGCCGAGCGCGCGGCCTTCGCCAAACTTCACCCCGCGAAAATTCACCTTCCCCGTGCGCGTCCAGACCACTCCCTGCGGCCCGTCCTTCAGCG
>DASYIS010000479.1:0-12278 GCA_035997375.1 Chthoniobacteraceae bacterium | reverse complement strand
CAGCAGGCTGCGACTGCCGCCAAAGCGGCAGCAGGCTGCCGCAGTCCAAGGGCTTCGCCGCCGGCAGCCACGCTTGTTCACTTCCCCGCCATCAGCTCGATCAGTTTGTGCGCGCTTGCTTCCGCGAACTCCACGTCGTTGATGCGGTTCGCCATCTCGACCACCGGGATGTCTTTGCGCAGCCCTTGCTTCAGCGCGGTGAAGAGCGCGGCGTCGGCCTCGGGGTCGTGGAACGGGCCGCCTTCCGTGCTGATGACGCTGACGCCCTTGGTCGGGATCATCACCGCGACCGGGCCGCGCGAGGCGCTCACTTTTTCGGCGATGATGCGGCCGAGCTCGGCGCACTCCGCGACGTTGGTTCGCATGAGGGTCACCTGTGGATTGTGATGATAGAAGACGCGCTCCGCGAAGCGCGCGGGGACGGTCTCCGGCGCGTGGAAGTTCACCATGTCGAGGCAACCCGGCGCGACGACCGCGGGCACGCCGCAGGCTGCGGCGGCTTCGAGGCGCGTGGGGCCGGCGCCGAGGAAACCGCCGACCAGCTCGTCCGCCCATTCCGTCGTCGTGAGGTCGAGCACGCCGACGACCATGCCGGCTTCGATGAGCGACTCCATCGTCCGCCCGCCGACGCCGGTGGCGTGAAAGACGAGCACCTCGTAGCCCGCGGCCTCGAGCACCTGGCGAGCGTGCTGCACACATTCCGTCGTGTTGCCGAACATGCTGGCGACGACCAGCGGCTTGTCCGCGGCCTCGACGACTTCCGCCTCCACCATCCCGCAAATCGCGCCGGCCGCGCGCGTCAGGATTTCGCGCGAGATCCGGTTGAGGCCCGCCACGTCGACGATACTCGGCATCATCACGATGTCCTTCACGCCGACGTAGTGCGCCGTGTTGCCACTCGCCAGCGTCGAGACCATCAGCTTGGGAAAACCGATCGGCAGCGCGCGCATGCCCGCCGTCGCGATGGCCGTACCGCCGCCGCCGCCGAGCGAGATCACGCCCTGGATCGTCCCCTCCGCGTAGAGCTTCGAGAGGACGATGGGCGCGGCCTTGCTCATCGCGAGCACCGCCGCGCCGCGATCGTTGCCGCTGACCAGTGCCGCGAGATCGAGCTGCGCGATGCGTGCCACTTCCTCGCGCGAAACATCGGGCGGAATCTGCGGCGCGGCGGCGATCCCGACATCGACGACGAGCGCGCGGTGTCCGCGCCGGCGGATGCATTCGGCGACAAAGCCGTGCTCCTCGCCCTTGGTGTCCATGGTTCCGAAAACTGCGATGGTGGCCATATTTCAGATAGTAGCCGTCACGCTCCGCGTGACGAGCTGTGCGCGTGGCTGGCAAAGAAAGCGCGAAGCAAATTTAGTCGTCGTTCGTGGGTTCAGGCGTTTCGCTCATCACGCGGAGCGTGATGGCTACTTTAGTGCGATGGCTACTTCAGCGTCACCTTCCGCACCCGATGCGCCGCGCTGTCGCCGATGTAGAGCGCGTCGGCCTCGGCGAGGATGCCGTGGGGGCGGTTCATCGCGCAGCCGAGTGGGTTGCCCTCGGGTCCGTCGCCCTTTTGGCCCGTACCGGCGATGAGCTGGAGAAGGCCGGTTTTCAGGTCGATCATGCGGATGGAATGGCTCTCGGTATCGGCGAGGTAGATGTTCCCATCCGGCCCGACGCTGAGCCCCTTCGGGCCGGAGAGCGTCGCCTCCTTCGCCGGCCCGCCGTTGCCGGAGAAGCCCGTTTTTCCCGTGCCGGCTATGTGATGGATGGTGCCGGTTTTCAGGTCCAACTTGTAGACCGCGTTCCCCTCGCGGAGCGCGAGCCACAGGTTGCCGTCGTGGTCGAAATCGATCGCGCGCGGGCCGCTGAGCGGCGAGGTCGCGAAGGGCGAGCCGTCGACGACCGGCTTCTTCTCGCCCGTGCCGGCGAAGGTGAAAATAATGCCGGTCTTCATGTCGACCTTGCGGATGCGCTGGTTCGAGATGTCGCAAACGTAGAGGTTTCCCTCGCGATCGAGGGCGATGGAATGCGGCTGCTTGAATTGCGCCGAGGTCGCCGGCCCGCCGTCGCCGCCGAAGCCTTCCTGGCCCGTGCCCGCCACCGTCGCGATGAGGCCCGTGCGGAAGTCCACGCGCCGGACGACGGCGTTGAGCCGCTCGACGATGTAGAGCAAGCCGTTTGAATCGAACCGCACTTCGTACGGCTCGTTCATCTTTGCCACCACCGCCGCATCGCCGTCGCCCGCGTAGCCTTTCGAGCCGTCGCCGGCCACGGTCGTGATGACGCCCTTCGCGTCGATCTTGCGGACGCGATGGTTGTTGGTGTCGCAAAAGTAGAGCGCGCCATCGGGCCCGCGGCAGAGGCCGAACGGCTCGTTCACCTGCGCCTCGACCGCGGGGCCGCCGTCGCCGCCCGCGCCGGGTTTGCCATTTCCGGCAACCGTGCGAATTTCCGCGCCATTCAACGATGCCGCGCACAGGAAAAGACCGCAGAAAAGACCTTGGAGGGAACGCATTCCGCCAGAATACAGGGGAATCCCGCCGTTTGTCTTTGACAATTGTGGCACGATTCGCGCTTTGGATCAGCGGACTCATGTCTCGTCTTCTTTCAGCGTTGCGGCCCGGGTGGCTGCTGCTTCTCGCCCTTTGCGTGATTTCGCTGCCGGCGCGGGGCGCGGTCGTCTTGACTCCCCAGGAACAGGCCATCGCCAGTATGATGGTCAACGCCTCGGGCCAGCATCGCCCGTTCATGGTGCTCGATGACACGCTCGTCGCGGTGGCGCGAGCCCGCGCCCTCGACCTGGGGCGCCGCAATTATTTCGATCACGTCAACCCCGACGGCCACGGGCCCAATTACATGGTGCGCGCCGCCGGCTATCCGCTGCCCGCGTGGTGGGGAACCAATCCGGAGGACAACTTCATCGAGTCGATCGCGGGCGGCCGCTCGACCGCGAGCGCCACCTGGACGGACTGGATGAACTCGCCGCCGCATCGCGATCACATCCTCGCGAACACCTCCTTCGATGCGGGCAACACCTCCTACGGCGTCGGGTACGCCGTGGTGCCGGGCAGCAAATTCACTTACTACTGGGTCGTCATCACCTGCCCCCCGCGGCCGGTGCAAAAGCTCGCGATCACCGCCCCCACTGCGGCGGCGCGCGTCACCACGGATTCCGTCGCCGTGACCGGCACCACGAGCACCGAAGGCTTCGCGACGAGCGTCTACTATCGCGTGGAGAATAGCGCGGGCGTCGGCGCGTTCATTCCTGCAACCGGTCTCCGCACCTGGAGCGGCGTGGCGACGAATCTGCAACCGGGGGTGAACACGATCCGCGTGCGCAGTCTCGATGTCGCCGGCGGAATCGTCGCCGACCTGACGCGCGCCATCACCTATGTCGTGATCAAGCCGCTCACGGTGGCCATTGCCGGCGACGGCATCATCAGCGCGGGGTATCTCGGCACGACCGATCGCGAGCTGGGGAAAGCGTACGCCATTTCCGCCGTCCCGAAGGCCGGCTCGCTCTTCGCGGGCTGGACCGGGAGTGTCGAATCGAAGGCCGCGACGCTGACCTTCACCATGTCCGACGGCTTCACGCTGACGGCGAACTTCATTCCAAATCCGTTCCTCGCGCGGGCCGGCGGCTACTCGGGTCTGCTCTCGGGCCATCGCGACGGCCTGGCGAACGTGACGGTGGCGGCGACCGGGGTGTTCTCTGGCGGGCTGCGCTACGGCGCGAACGTCTATGCGCTCAAGGGGAAATTCGCATCGGACGGCACAGCGACGGTCACCATTCCGCGGATCGGTCTCACGCCGCTCACGGTCTCGCTACAGCTCGATCTCGCCACGGCGAACGGCGTCTCAGTCAGCGTCGATGACGCGGGCCGGCTCAGCACCGCCGCGGCCACGCCCGGCTACCGCGCGGCGGCGGGCAAGTTTGCCGGCGCAGGCGCGTATACGGTCACGGTCCCGGCCTTCACCACCGCGGGTGCTCCGCAAGGAAACGGCTTCGGCCGGATGACGGTCGACACGCTCGGCCGCGCGCGGCTCACGGTCGGGCTGGTCGACGGGACGACGCTGCTCGCGAGCGGCACCTTCTCGGGCGACGGGATGCTCTCGTTTTACACGCCGCTGTATGCGAACCTCGGCGCCTTCACCGGCAGCCTCACGCTCGAGCCCCGGCCTTTGAGCGATCTCGACGGCACGGTCCACTGGACCAAACCGCTCCGGCCCACGGTGAAAATCCATCCCGCGGCGATCGACGCCACGGGCACGTTGCTCGGCTCCTTTTACACACCGCCGGTGGCGGGCGTGCGCGTCCTCCATGCCGCCGCCGCGCCGAATAATGGCGCGCTGGCGCTCGACGGCGGCAATCTCCCGAGCCCCGGCAACGTGGATCAGACCGTCACGATCGACGCCGCGAACCACGTGACGCTCGCGAACCCCGCGTTGCCGGGCCTGCGCGTTTTGGTCAGCCCGACCACCGGTATCTTTCTCGCGAGCTTTGTCCACCCGATGACCGGCAAGGTGGCGTGGGCGCGCGGCGTCATTTTCCAGCGGCAGAATGCGGGCCTCGGGTACTTCCTCGGCGCGGATGACAGCGGCACGGCGGCGCTGGAGGCAAAGTAGGTCCGAAAGCAACGAAGCTGCAATCGTCCCGTGTGCAGAGGCGGCTTCGCCGCCCGTCTTTACCGCGGCGCCGGCGGCGGAACCGGCGGGGCGTTTTCGCGGAAGCCCGGCTTCGCGCCCGGCGGGAGCGCCTTGCCGGCCAAGCGGTTGGCGAGGACGAGCTTGTCCCGGATCAGCGGCAGGAGCTGCGTCGCGAAATTCTTCACGTCCGGGTCGGTCGAGAGCACGCCGCCCTGGTAGGCCGCGAGCGCCTGTTCCGTCACGATGCTGATCTGCTCCAGCACCGCCTTGTCAAAGCCGGGGCCGGAGAGCTTGGCGAGCTGCTGCTCGATCTTGCGCCGGCCGGCGGAGACCGCGGTCTCGGCGGGGAGCGCGACCCCCTTGCGCTTGGCCAGGTCCGCCAGCCGCTGGTTTTCTTCCGCCTGCGCCTCCTGGAGCGCCTCGCCGATGGCCTTGACCCGGTCGGCCTCCCCGCGCTTCGCGGCTTGCCCGCCGAGCCAGCTCTCCACCGCGCCCAGTTCCAGCGCCGTCGTGAAAAACTCGAGGTCGCGGCCGTTGAGCGTCGTCGAGATGATGAGCCCCTCCGGGTTCTCGCCGGCGGGCCCCGTCATGTCGATGAGCTTGCCTTTCACCGGCTTCGGCTCCCCGGAGTTCACGGCTTTCGCGGGCGGATGTTTCGCGTTCGGTTTTGCCTCGGCGCAGAGCGGCAGCACGAGGCAGAGGAGGAGGGCCGGCGGAACGATTTTCATCAGGAGACCAAGAAGTCAGGCGAGCAGACGCGCAAGCACTTCGCCCACTAAAACAGGGTTGGCCTTCCCTTGCGAGAGCTTCATGACCTGACCTTTGATCGAGTTGATCGCGGCGCTTTTGCCGGCTTTGTACTCCGCCACCGCCTTCAGGCTCGCCTCGATCGCCTGTTGGCAAAGCACCTCCAGCGCCCCGACATCACTCTCTTGTTTCATCCCCTTTTCCTCGACGATGGCCGCCGCGGATTTGCCGCCGGCGAACATCTCCGCGAAGACTTCCTTGCCCTGCTTGCTCGAAATCGTCCCCGCGTCGATCAGGTTCACCAACTCGTCGAGCCCCTCCGGTTTCACCGGCGACTCCGCGAGCGCGAGGCCGCGGTTCGCGAGCGCGCTCTGGAGATCGTTGAGGATCCAGTTGGCCACGTTCTTCGGCTTCTTCGCGCCGCGCGCGGCGTCCTCGAAATACGCGGCCAGCGCGAGATTGCTCGTCAGCACGCCGGCGTCGTACGGCGTCACGCCATACTCGCGGACAAAGCGCTCCAGCTTCTCCGTCGGCAGCTCGGGCTGGCGCGCGAGCACTTCCTCCATGAAGACGCTCGTCTTCACCGGCAGCAGATCGGGGTCGGGGAAATAGCGGTAATCGTGCGCCATTTCCTTGCTGCGCATCGAGAAGGTCTGGCCCGCGTCGTCGTCCCACCGCCGCGTCTCCTGCACCAGCCGGCCGCCGCTTTCCAACACCTGCGTCTGCCGCACGATCTCGTACGCCAGCGCGCGCCGCACGCCGGAGATCGTGTTCATGTTCTTGATCTCGATCTTCGTCCCGAGCTCCGCCTGTCCCTCCGGTCGCACCGAGACATTGCAATCGCACCGGAGCTGCCCTTTCTCCATGTCGGCATCGCTCACCCCGCCGTAAATGAGGATCTGCTGGAGCGCGGTGAGATACGCGAACGCCTCCTCGGGATTGTCGATCGCCGGCTCGGAGACGATCTCCATCAGCGGCGTGCCGGCGCGGTTGAAATCGATCCCCGTGCTCGTCTCGAAGTGGAAGCTCTTCGCCACGTCCTCCTCCAGGTGGATGCGCGTGAGCGGCACCGCCTTCTTCTCCGGATTCGGGATCTGCTTTTGCACCTCCTTCGGGTACGCCGTCTCGAAGAGCGGCACCCCGCCGTGCAGGCAGAGCGGCTGGTCGTACTGCGAAATCTGGTAGTTCTTCGGCATGTCCGGGTAGAAGTAATTCTTCCGGTCGAACTTGCAGACCTCCGCGATCTCGCACCCGAGCAGGATGCCGGTGAGCGCCGTCATCTTCAGCGCCTCCTCATTGATCACCGGCAGCGCCCCCGGATACCCGAGGCAGACTGGGCAAACATTCGTATTCGGCTCCGCCCCAAACCCGACGGGACACGCGCAAAAGATCTTCGAGCGCGTCTTGAGCTGCACATGAACCTCGAGGCCGATGGTGGGGATGAGCTTGGCTGGCATGGGAGTCGTCTAACGTAAAAGACCCGGAAGTTTGGTCCACGAAATACACGAAAGACACGAAAAAGGGAGGCGGGTCGGCTCGTTCTCGTCGTCATCGTTCTCGTCGTCGAAACGCCATCAGACCCAGGCACGACCAGCGCACCGGCCTTCCGGCGTCCCGGAGGGACCGCAAGAAATTAGCCGGTGGTGGAGCGTAGCGGAACCACCGGACCCCGTCCGCAACCGGATGCGCCCCGGCAGGGGCGCGAGGAGCGTTCCCCGCAAAATGGCACGCTCGCCACCGCGTGCTTGCCCGAACCTCCTGAATCACCGACACCAGTCGCGGACGTCGATGCCAAGGTATGAGTGAACCCTCCAAACGTTTTCGTGTGGCTTTCTCCTTCGCGGGGGAGAAGCGGGCATTTGTCGAAAAGGTCGCCGCCATTCTGGCGAAGCGCTTCAGCGAGGAATCGATCCTCTACGACAAATACCACAACGCGGAGTTCTCCCGCGGCGACCTCGCGTTCTATTTGCCGGACCTCTACGAAAAGGAGGCGGACCTCGTCGTCGCCATCTTCTGCCCGGATTACGAAAGCAAGGAATGGTGCGGTCTGGAGTGGAATGCCATCTACGGACTCCTGAAGGCGCGCAAGGTCGGCGAAGTCATGCTTGCGCGCTTCGGGCGCGTCGAGGGCAAGGGGCTGCGAGGGCTCGCCGGCTACACCGATCTCGACGACCTGACCGCCGAGGAAGCGGCGGCGGAAATCCTCGAGCGCCTCGCCCTCAACGAGGGCCGGCCCAAGGGTTTCTACCAGACTCCCGCGAAGGCCGATCCGCTGCCCCTCCGCAGCGCCACCCCCAACAACCTCCCCCGGCTCCAGCCCTTCTTCGGCCGCGAGAGCGAGCTGGCGGTCATCCGCGAGGCCCTCGACCCGGAAAGCCGCACCTGGGGCGCGCTCATCGATGGGCCCGGCGGCATGGGGAAGACCTCCCTCGCCGTCCGCGCCGCCTACGACTGCCCGCCCGGGCAATTCGACCGCATCGTCTTCGTCTCCGTCAAAACCCGCGAGCTCGATGACGACGGCGAGCGCAGCCTCGGCACCTTCATCCTCCCCGGCTTCCTCGAGATGCTCAACGAGCTCGCCGCCGAGCTCGGCCGGCCCGACATCCCCAAGGCCCCCGAGGACCAGCGCATCCGCCTCCTGCTCGACGCCCTGCGCCCCGCGCGCGCCCTCCTCCTCCTCGACAACCTCGAGGCCTTCCCCAAGTCCGATCGCGACCAGCTCTTCACCTTCGTCAAGCGGCTGCCGCCCGGCTGCAAAGCCATCCTCACCAGCCGCCGCCGCATCGGCTCCAGCGCCGACACCCTCATCCTGGAAAAGCTCGACCAGGCCGCCGCGCTCGAGACCCTCGCCGACCTCGCCTGGCGCATCCCCCTCCTCGCGAAGACCAGCGAAGCCGAGCGCATCGCCCTCTACACCCAGACCGGCGGCCAGCCGCTCCTCCTGCGCTGGGTCGCCGGCCAGCTCGGCCGCGGATCCTGCCGCACCTTCACCGACGCCCTCCACTTCCTCCGCTCCTGCCCGCCGGGCAACGACCCGCTGGAGTTCATCTTCGGCGACCTGGTCCAGGAATTCACCCCCGACGAAACCCGCGTCCTCTGCGCCCTCACCTACTTCACCCTCCCGGCGAAGGTCGAGCACCTCGTCACCATCGCCCGTCTCGAAGCGCAGACGGTCGAGCCCGCGCTCCGTTCCTTGGCCAACCGCTCGCTCGTGGTCCCCGACATAGAGGAGAAAGCCTTTGCCCTCGTGCCGATGGTCGCGGACTTTCTGCGGAAGAAGAAGCCTGAGGTCGTCGCAGAAACCGGAAGCCGGCTGGAGGAGCGCGCTTTCGCGCTCATCGTTGAGAATGGCTTCAGCAATCACGACCGGTTCCCGGTACTGGACGCCGCTTGGCCGACGGTGGCGCCCGCCCTGCCGCTTTTTCTCGCTGGGCCGAATCCGCGTCTCCAGCTCGTGTGCGATGCGCTTCGAGACTTTCTCGACTTCACCGGTCGGTGGGATGAATCGCTCTCGCTCAGTCAGCAGGCGGAGGCGAAGGCCGTGGCGGTAGGGGATGACAGCAACGCGGGCTGGCGCGCCTGTGAAATGGGCTTTATACGCTATTTTCGCGAACAGGCGGATGAAGTTTTGACGTGTTCAGCTCGGGCGTCAGCGCACTGGGGCTTGACCCAAACTGGCGAACTCGACCGCGGCAGCGCGATTCGATTGCGCGGACTCGCGCTAAAGTTGAAGCGGGATTGCTCGGCGGCAATTACGGCGTTCCGAGAAGTATTGGCGCTCCGGCGCAGCGCGGAGACGGAGAGCGCCGAGGTGGCAATCGTCTTGAATGACCTCGCTGACGCAGAGCGGCTCTTGGACGATTTCCCGGCGGCAGAACGCGATTATTATGAAGCACTACGTGTGGCGCGGGCCGTCGGGTACGCAGAAGGGATCGCTACATATCTAACGAATTTAGCGTTGCTCGCTCATGATCGCGAGGATTGGCCTGGTGCCGAGGCGCTGGCGTGTGAAGCATTGCCCGTGGCCGAAGCCGTCGGCAGGCAAGAACTCATCGCCGTATGCTGTCGCGAGCTCGCGCGAGCCTTGGCACGGCAGGGAAGGACCGCCGAGGGCCGTCCGTACGCGCAGCGGGCCGTCGAGCTTTTCACCCGCCTCGGCTCGCCCGACCTCAAACTCGCCCTCGCCACCCTCCACAAGTGCGACGGCTGACATTTCCCCGCGCCCCCTGCTCATCGTTACCTTGCGCCCGCGCCCGTGATCGCCCAAACACATCCCCGGCCCCAGCGCACTTTCCCGCATGAGTGAACCCTCCAAACGTTTCCGCGTGGCCTTCTCCTTTGCGGGGGAAACGCGGGCGTTTGTCGAGAAGGTCGCCGGTTTGCTCGCCGGCGAGCTCGGCAGGAAGGCGCTGCTTTACGACAAGTTCCACGAGGCGGAATTCGCCCGGCGCGATCTTGGGATCTATCTGCCCGAGCTTTACCACAAGGAAGCCGACCTCGTCGTCGTCGTGCTTTCGCCGGGTTACGAGTCGAAGCAGTGGACCGGCTTGGAGTGGACGGCCATTCACGATCTCCTCAGCCTCCGCCGGGATGACGAGGTGCTCCTGTGCCGATTCGGCCGTGCGACGGTCGCCGGCCTTTATTCCACCGCCGGCTATCTCGAGCTCGATGGCCGGGCGGAGCAGGAGATCGCCGACTTGATCCTCGAACGCCTCGCCGCCGTCGATCGCCGGCGTAGCGCGGAGGCCGCCGCCCGCCTGGCGCCGTCGCCCGCGCCCCCCACCACCTCCATCCCGCACAATCTCCCCTCGCTCCAGCCTTTCTTCGGGCGCGAGGAGGAGCTGGCGAAGATCGCCGATGCCCTCGACCCCGAGAGCCGCGGCTGGGGCGCGCTCATCGATGGCCCGGGCGGCATGGGCAAGACCTCCCTCGCCGTCCGCGCCGCGTACGACGCTTCGCCCGCGGTCTTCCAGAAGATCATCTTCGTCTCCCTCAAGACCCGCGAACTCGACGACGACGGCTTGCGCGACTTGAGCGGCTTCATCCTCAGCGGCCTCGCCGAGCTCTTCGGCGAGCTGGCCCGCGAGCTCGGCCGCCCGGAGATCCTCAAGTCCGCCGAGGACCAGCGCCCGCGCCTCCTCCTCGACGCCCTCCGCGGCACGCAGACCCTCCTCCTCCTTGATAACCTCGAGAGCCTCCTCAAGCGCGAGCGCGACACCGTCTTCACCTTCGTCAACAAACTCCCCGCCGGCTGCAAAGCCATCCTGACCAGCCGCGGCCGCATCGGCTCCGGCGCGCAGGAGCTCATCCTGGAAAAGCTGAGCGAAGCCGCCGCGCTCGCCACCCTGGCCGAACTGGCCATGCACAACCCCCTCCTCGCCGCGACCAGCGAAGCCGAGCGCCTCGTCCTCTACCGCGAGACCGGCGGCAAGCCGCTCCTCCTCCGCTGGACCGCCGGCCAGCTCGGCCGCGGCAGTTGCCGCACCTTTGCCGACGCCCGTCACTTTCTCGGCTCCTGCCCGCCGGAGAATGACCCGATGGAGTTCATATTCGGCGATTTGGTCAAAGAATTCACCTCGGACGAGACCCGTGTCCTCTGCGCTCTCACGTACTTCGCCCTCCCGGCCAAAGTCGAGCATGTGGCTCCCATTGGCGGACTCGAAGGGGAGTCCGTGTGGGACGCCCTGCGCACCCTCGCCAACCGCTCACTCGTGGTTCCCGACTCGGAGGGGAAAGCCTATGCCCTGGTGCCGATGGTCGCAGAGTTCCTACGCAAACGCTGCTCGGATGCAATCGCAGCGATAGGAGTGCGACTTGAACGCCATGTTTTCGAACTCATTATCGAAAATGGATTCAATAAACATGACCGATTTCCGACGCTGAATGCAGAGTGGCCCTCGGTCGCTGCGGCATTACCACTTTTTGTAGCGGGTCCGAATCCGCGTCTACAGCTCGCGTGCGACGCGTTGGCGGATTTCCTAAAGTTCACGGGGCGGTACGACGAGCGACTATTGCTCAACTTACAAGCAGAAACGAAAGCAATTGCCGCGGGTGATCCTGTCAATGCCGGCTGGCGGGCGTATCGAGCTGGAACGACCCATTATCGGTGGCGTCACTTGCAAGCTGTTCGCGAATGTGTCGAACGTGCGTGGGCTCATTGGCAAAGTCCGAAGGCCGGCAATCGTGAGCGCGCAATGGCTATCCTGTTGCGTGGAATGGGGCATTGTCTAGACTTGGACTACGTGGCGGCGGCGGTCGATTTTCGAGAAGCAATTGAACTACATGGTGGCACTTCACACGAGAGTCGCGAGGTCGCAATGGCATTGCGCTGGCTGGCTTACGCTGAGATGAGGAACGGCGATCTGGGGGCAGCCGAAATGGGTACTTGGTCAGCGTTGCGGGTAGCTCGCGCCGTAAACGATGCAGAAGCGGTTGCCTACAATATGGGGCACCTCGCCGAGTTAGCCTTGGCTCGCCAGAGTTGGCCAGAGGCCGAGGCTTTCGCGAGAGAAGCTCTCCCGCTATCGGAGAAGGTGGGCCGCCAAGATCTGATCGCTGCCAACTGCCTAAATATCGCTAAAGCTATGATGCGGCAGGGAGGTTCTTGCGAAGCCTTGCCGCACGCTCGACGTGCCATTGAAATTTTCGCGAACTTGAGATCCCCCGACCTCGAGATGGCCCTCGAAACCCTCCGCGAGTGCGGGGGCTGACGCGCGGATCCTGCGGCTCTGCCGCCTTGGACTGCGGCAGCCTGCTGCCGCTTTGCGGAGGCCGCAACCTGCTGCGGGTGGGGCGGAGCAGGCCGGCGCGGCGTTTCCGAACAGGCCTCCCCGCACGCAGCAGGCTGCGACTGCCGCAAAAGCGGCAGCAGGCTGCCGCAGTCCAAGGCGGCT
>DASYIS010000478.1:0-16810 GCA_035997375.1 Chthoniobacteraceae bacterium | reverse complement strand
CCGCCTGAATCGAAAAGGGCCGCCGGTGGATGCCAGCGGCGAAACCGTCAAGGGCCGGCCTTTCCGGGACATCGAAGAACTGAAACAACTCCTCCTGGCCGAACCGGACCAGCTCGCGCGCAACCTCGCGACCAAGCTCCTAACATACGCAGTTGGCACGGCCCTGAGCGGGCCGGACCGATTTGAAGTCGAGGAAATCGTCGGCCGCCTGCGAGCCAAAAATTACGGCCTCCGCGCCCTCGTCCACGAAGTCGTGGAGAGTAAGGCCTTTCGTCAGGAGTAAGATAATCCCTGCACGTCGAGCCGGCGACGAGACTCGGCAGGACCGCGAGTCGGCACTTGGCCCCGTCCGCTTGCGTGTGCCAGAGTAGCCGTCCCGTGTTGAAATCCCTCGCGCTCCTCTTCCTCGCCGCCGCCCTCGCGCTCGCCGGCTGCGGCCGGTCGTTTCAGCGCGCGGAGATGGTCCTCATCAATGGCGCGGAGCCGGAGTTGCTCGATCCGCCGCTGATCACGGCCCAGGCGACCAGCCGCATCTCGTACGCGATCTTCGAGGGGCTCACTTCTTTCAGCGGCACGGCGAAAGCGGTGCCGGGCGTGGCGGAGAAATGGGAGATCTCACCGGATGGCCGGCACTACACGTTCCATCTGCGCGCGAACTCCTTCTGGAGCAACGGCGACCCCGTGGTCGCGGGCGATTTCGTCTACTCCTGGCGGCGCACGCTCGCGCCGGCGACCGCGTCGGAGTATGCGTCGCAGCTCTACTACGTGCATAACGCACAGCCGATCAACGAGGGGAAGATCAAGGACCTCACGCAGCTCGGCGCGGTCGCGAAGGATGACCGCACGCTGGAGGTCACGCTCGACAATCCGACGCCGTATTTCCTCGATCTCTGCGCCTTTTCCACCCTGATGCCGGTGCATCGCCCGACGGTGGAGAAGTACAAGGACTGGTCGTCGAAGCCCGAGCATTTCGTCGGCAACGGCGCCTTCCTGCTCAAGGAGTGGCGCGTGCTCGATCGGGTGCGGCTCGCGAAAAATCCCCGCTACTGGGACGCCGAGCACGTGAAGCTCCAGACGATCGACATCCTCCCGAGCGCGAAGCCGAACACCGCCTTCAACATGTACCACACCGGCGTGGCCGATCTCATGATGGACAAGGGCCTCGCGCCGACCGCCCTCATGGATCAACTGCGCGTGCGGCCGGATTTCCATTCGTCGCCGTTCCTCGGGAACTACTTCATCCGCTACAACGTCACGCGCAAGCCGTTTCAGGACCAGCGGGTGCGGCTCGCCTTTTCGCTCGCGATCGACAAGCAGCTGATCACCCAAAAAATCACGCGCGCCGGCGAGATTCCCGCGTACTCCTTCACCCCGCCCGGCACCGGCGAGAACTACCAGCCGCCGCCCGGGCTCGACCGCGATCCCGAGCGCGCGCGCCGCCTCCTCGCGGAGGCCGGCTATCCCGGCGGGCGCGGCTTTCCCGTGGTCTACTATCTTTACAAAGGCGACTCCGATTTGGACCGCGACATTGGCGTGGAGCTGCAGGGAATGTACGCGCGCGAGCTCGGGATCAACATGCAGCTCCAGGCGCAGGAGTGGACCGTCTACCTGAACACGCAGAGCAATCTGAACTACGATCTCTGCCGCTCGAGCTGGGTCGCGGATTACAACGACCCGAACACGTTTCTCAACATGTTCGTGACGAACGACGGCAACAACCGCACGGGGTGGAGCAACGCGCAATACGACGAGCGGATCGCCGCCGCCGGCCGCGAGGTCGACCTGCAAAAGCGCTACGATCTCTTTCGCGCGGCGGAGCACCAGCTCGTGGTCGAGGACCCGCCGGTCTGCCCGCTCTATTACTACGTCGGCATCCAGTTTTACGATCCGGAAAAACTCGGCGGGATCGAGGACAACCTCCTCGACGAGCATCCGCTCAAGAACATCTACTGGAAGAAGCCGCGGTGATGGATCGGCTCTCGTACTGGGCCTATCGGCTCGTCGGCGCGGCGGCCGGCCTGCTGCCGCTGTCGCTCCTGTGCCGCATCGGCATGGTCTGCGGCTGGTGCGCGTATTATCTGCTGCCCGGCTACCGGCGGCTGGCGTTGCGCAATCTCGCGATCGCTTTCAGCGGCAAAAATGAATCCGTCCCGCTCAGGCCGCGCGAGCTGCGGGCGCTGGGACGAAAACACTTCGCGACGCTGGGCAACAATCTCCTCGGGAGCATCGGCGTCGCGCGGCTCTCGGCGGACGAAGTCCGCAAAGTCGCGACCATCGAAGGCCACGAAATCGCCCTCGAGCTCATCGAGCAAAAGCGCGGCTTTGTCTTCGTCATCGCGCATCTCGGCAACTGGGAGTTGCTCTCCCAGCTCACCCCGCTGCTCTACGACGTCCCGACCGGCACCGTCTATCAGCGCCTCGGCAATCCGTACATCGATGCCGATGTGCGGGCGGCGCGCGCGCGGCTCGGGCTGCATCTTTTCGAGCGCAAGGAAGGCTTCCAGGCGGCGATCAAATTGCTGCGCGAAGGCGGCGGCGTCGGGGTGTTGGCGGATCAACACGCGGGCGACGCCGGCGTCTGGGCGCCCTTCTTCGGGCGGCTCGCCTCCACCACTTCGCTCCCGGCCATGATGGCACTCCGCGCGAATGCCGCGCTGCTGCCGATCACGATCCACACTGCGCGCCCGGGCTTTTGGCGCTGGGTCATCGGCGAGCCGATCGAGGTCAATTCGCGCGATCCCAACGAGGCGACGGCGATCATCAACCTGGAAATCGAGGAGCGTATCCGCCGGGCGCCCGCCGACTGGTTCTGGGTCCACAACCGCTGGAAAACCCCGAAGCCGAAATTCCTCCTCGCCTCGTACAAACGCGGCGTCGTCCTGCCGCTCGACGGGCGTCCGTTGCAACCCTTCCGCATCCTCATTCGCTCGACGAACTGGCTCGGCGACGCCGTCATGTCCGTCCCGGCGGTGCGCGCGATCAAGGCCGGCCGGCCCGACGCGCACATCACCATTCTCGCCCCGGCGAAGCTCGCGCAGATCTGGCTGGCGGTGCCCGAGGTCGATGAAGTCATTTCGATCGAGAAGCGCGACGGCGTCTTCGGCGTGGCGCGGCGCATCCGGGACAAGTTCGACGTCGCGATTCTGTTTCCCAACTCGATCCGCTCGGCGCTCGAGGTGTGGCTCGCCGGCATTCCACGGCGCGTCGGGTACCCCGGCGACCGGCGCGCGTGGCTGCTCAACCAGCCCTTGCGCGAGAAGAAAAAGAAGAAGGCCGCGAGCGAAGCGCCGCGGCACCAGGTCGGGCACTACCTGAAATTGGCGGAGTTCGTCGGCGCGGAAACGGACGGCTGGAGCCTCGCCGTGCGCCGGCCGGAGATCGGGCCGGCCGTCCCGCGCATCGCCGTCTGCCCCGGCGCCGAGTACGGTCCCGCGAAGCGCTGGCCCGCCGAGCGCTTTGCGAAAGTCATCCAGCAAGTCTCCGCCGGGCGCGCTTGCGAGTGGTGTCTGGTCGGAGTCGAAAAGGACGCGCCGATCGCCGAGGAAATCGCGCGCGCGAGCGGCGTGGAAGTACGCAACCTTGCCGGCCAGACCAGCCTCGCCGAGTTGATCGCGCTGCTCCGGACCTGCACGCTTTTGTTGACCAACGACACCGGCACCATGCATCTCGCGGCGCTGCTTGGCGTGCCGGTCGTCGCGATCTTCGGCTCCACCGAGCCCGCCTTGACCGGCCCGCTCGGCGCAGGCCACCGCGTCCTCCGGCATCACGTCGACTGCAGCCCGTGTTTCCTGCGCGAGTGCCCGCTCGACTTCCGCTGCATGAAGGCGATCGAGCCGGCGGAGGTGGCGGCGGCGATCGAGGAGATGCTGGGCGCCGGGCGCGCTCCCCTGGCGGTGTCGTAAGCCGGCGTGCGCATCCGTTCTTGGCAGACCCGCGACCGCCGATACCCTCGCCCCCATGGAACCCACCCCCATCCCCGGGCGCGATTTTCGCGCGGCCTTCGTCCTTGTCCTGGTCGTCGGGATCTCGGTGCTCTTCCTCGCGGTGGCGTGGCCGTTTTTGCAGTCGCTGCTCATCGGGGCGATCCTCGCGGGGCTCTGCCGGCCGCTTTACCGTTGGCTCGTGAAGCTCCTCCGCGGGCGCAAGTCGCTCGCCTCGGCGCTGACGTTGCTCATCCTCTTCGTGCTGATCGCGGGACCGCTGAGCGCGTTTCTGAGCGTGGTCATCCGGCAGGCGCTGCACGTGAGTACCCAGGCCGTCCCCTGGCTGCGCGAGCACTTCGGCGCCGGCAGCGGATTCAACGCGCACGACTCGCTGGTGCAGCGCTTTCCCTCGCTCGCCGAGTACATTCCCGCGCAGGACGAGCTCGTGGACAACGTCGGCGTCGCGGCGAAGTCCGCCGGCGCTTTCCTGGTCGCGGCCGGCTCGCGCGTCACGGCCGGCACGGCGGTGTTCCTGCTCGATCTCTTCGTGATGATGTACGCGACGTTCTTCTTCCTGCGCGACGGCCCCGCGATCCTGGAGAAGATCTTCTATTACATGCCGCTCAGCGATGAGGACGAGGAGCGGATGCTGCATCGCTTCGTCTCGGTGACGCGGGCCACGGTGAAAGGGACGCTGATCATCGGGCTCATCCAGGGGACGCTCGCCGGCCTCGCCTTCTGGCCGGCGGGGATCGACGGCGCGGCCTTCTGGGGGACGATCATGGTCATTCTCTCCATCGTCCCCGGCATCGGCGCGGCGCTCGTCTGGGTGCCGGCGGCGATCTACCTTTTCCTCACCGGCCATACCATGGCGGGCCTCCTCCTCACCCTCTGGTGCGCCGGGGTCGTCGGGACGATTGACAACGTGCTGCGGCCGATGCTCGTCGGCAAGGACGCGAAGATGCCCGATCTGCTCATCCTCGTCGGCACGCTCGGCGGCTTGTTCCTGTTCGGGCCGATCGGGTTCGTCGTCGGGCCGGTCGTCTGCGGGCTCTTCCTGACCGCGTGGGATATCTATGGCGCGGCGTTCAAGGACGTGCTGCCGCCGGTGAAGGGCCTGCGGGCCGAGATCGGCGAGGCGCCCTTAATCAAGAAGGAGCCGGCCCGCGCGAAGCCGACCGGCGCCTGAGTTAGCTAACCAAGTCAGGCTATTGCTTTAAGGCAGCGCCGTTCGGACCGAGCGTCTTGACGGCTTCCTGGCCGACGAAGCCGACGCCGTTGTTCGAGAAGTTGTTCCCGATGCTGTCGACGGTGAGCGTACCGCCCGCGTTCCCGACGAGCCCCGCGCCGTCGTTGCTGATCAGGCCCGCGCCGTCATTGGATATCAAACCGGCCCCGTCGTTGCTAATCAACGCACCAACTCCGGCGATGATCCCGGCGCTGTTGTCGGAGATGATATTCCCGGCGCCGGCCGCGATCAGGCCGGTGAGATCGGACCCGATCAGCGTGAGGCCGCCCCCCGGGTGATTGCTCACCAAGCCGCACTTGCCCCCGCCATCCTGCGAGATCAAGTTGCCGCCGCCGGCGGCGATCAGGCTGGCCTGTTTGTTCGCGAGCAAGTCCGCCGCACCGTCCAGCACGGCACTCGCGTTCATGACGGCCAGTCCATTGGCATGCAGGGTGATCGCGCTGCCGGCGCCTTGCGCGATGAGGCTGTGGCCGTCATTGCTCACGACGGCGCCGCCGGTCACTTCGATGAGACTGTGGCCGTCGTTGCTGACGACGTCCGCCGGCGCGGTGACGATAAAGCGGTCGTTTCCGATCGGGGCGATGCTAATCGAGCCGATCTTGAGCTGATCGAGCGCGGACGACGCGGCCACGCGGGAATCCGGCCCGAGCTTGTCTTCATAAGCCGAGAGCGCGGACTCGAGTTTGGCATTCATCGTCATGCCCAGTTCCGAGCAGAAACGCGCCAGGATAAGTGCTTTCACGTCCTGGAACTTCTTGTCGCCGAGCACCCAGGTGCTCAACGGATTCGGTGAAATGACCACCGACGGCGCATTGTCGGCCGAGATGTAGAGCGAATGGTCGCTCACCGCCTTGTCCCCAAACCCCGGCGCCACGACGACGGTCAGCGTTACCCGGCCGGTGGTGTTCGGAGGAACGCTCGCGAAGTGCCAGAAGACCTTGTCATATCCCGCGCCGCTCTGCTTGATGATATTGGCATCGGTGCGGTCGGTGTGCTTGTAGTGCTCGGCATTTGGTGTGATAATCGTCCGCGGATTGCCATTGGAATCGGGCAAACCAGGCAGGGCGAGATATCCGTTGTCCGCCGTATCCACGGATTTCGAGTGCGTGAAGAAGGGGATTTGCATCCCGATGGTGACATTGGTCGCGGCCGTTTGGCCGGTGTTGGCGAAATTGATCACGTAGGTGAAGCTGCCGTTCCTCGGCACCGTGTACGGCGCCGTGCGCTGCAAGGTAAGATGCGGCGCGGAGGCGTCCTTCGCAATCGTCGGATTGCCGGCGGTGCTGGACTGCGTGGGTTTGACCGCCGCCGCCACGGTGTGAATGCCCGGCGTGCGGACAATGCTCACCGGCCCAAAGGCAATGTCCTTGGGATAAACCGCGCCGCCGTTGGCCTTGAGCACCGGATCGAGCGTGGCCGTTCCATTGACCTGGACGGAATTTACCTGAAACCAGACACGCACCACGCCGGTGACGTGTCCCAGCATGTCCCCGATGGGGACGGAAACGCGGGTTCCTCCAGTGACCGCGGACTGAGTGGAATGGAGCAACTGAATCCCCTTGTCATTCGCATCGGTGGGTTGCGCGAAAAAGATGCCGGGATAGTAAGTTTGATTATTGAAGGTTTGATTATCCAGGAAGGTCGCGCCCTGCGGGACGGTGAAGTCCACGTGCGCGGCGGGCGCCGTCACATCGCCATTCTGCGCGAAGGGAATGTCGAAGTGGAAGATGCTGCCGGGGATGGCATTGATAAAGTGCCGGGCATACTGCGGGAGACCCCATGAGATATCTCCGAGCACGCGGACCACGAGGTCTTCCGGCGCCCCGTCCGCCGGGGTGTTCAGGTCGGAGGAGGTTATAAAGAACCCTTGCAGCTTTCCATTGACTCCCTCACTGGCGAGGTAGCCGCCGAAGGAGTGAATTTCGCCCGGTCCCGTCTTCGAGCCATCGGAATAGGTAGTGACGGTCGCCGGCGTGATGATCGGCTGGCAAGTATAACGGATTACTCCGGTCGTATTCGCCGGCAGCGTCGCATAGTTCTGGAGCGCGCCGAGGCGGATGTCCATCGAACGCACCTTCTTCATGTTACTCGCATTAGACAGCGGATCGACGGCCGGGATCGGGAGCCCATTCAAATCATAGAACGTAAATTGCTCCGCGTACATCGTCGGCGGGCTGTTCGCTGGGAGCTTCTTGCCATCGGCGGTCATCTCAAAGAATCCACGCAACTCGAGCCCGACCGGGATGACGTCATGGATGGTCACGTTATGCGCCGCTGCGAGTCCTTTGTTGCGATAAGTCAGCAGATAGTCGACGCCGTTGGCCGGCAGACAAGTCACCACGTCACCGATGCCGGCGATGTATTGCATGCCATTGCCGTGGAAGTCCGGGTTGCTTAGGGCGAGGCCGCCATCCGCGCTCTTCTTCAGCCGCAGCTCGGGCAGGTTATCCGGCTCGGAGGGGTCGAAGGTGCTCGTCAGCGGGCCGGGATCCGGATCCTTGCCGTAAAGCGCGGAGATCAGCGAAGTGCCCGAACCGATCGTGAAGTCGAAGTCGTCGTTCACGATCGTCTGCTGGCCGGCGCTGTCTTTCCCGAGGTCATAGATGACCCGGACCTGATACTTGAGCGTGACATGCGAGTTCGCGGCGATGGTGGGAATGAACCACTCGATCTCCTGGGCAATATAACCGCGGTCGAGCAGCGATTTAAGCAAGGTGTCGCCCAGCAGCGCGGGATCGAACTTCATCCCCTTCGTGAACTTGAAGTTCAGAAACGACGCGTTCTTCAGCACCACATAGACCACGGCGGGATTGGTAAGGGCGCCGGGATTCGGCAGCACATTGACGCTGGAATTACCATCGGCATCCGGGAAGTAGACCTGCGAGAGGACGGTGCCGGCCGGGATGCGGGAGCGGACCTTGCCATTGGTCACCGCCGCGCCCGAGGTGTTGCTCGCGACCAACTCATAGTCGATCACGTCGCCGCCCTGGACCGCGCTCTGCGTGCCGGGCCGCGAGACCGCCAGTTCAATGGGGCCGTGGATGACCGCATACAGCGCGGCCGGCGGTCCGCTGACCGGAGCCGCCTCGTCGGAGGTCAGCGTGAAGAGGTCCTCCGCAATCTGAACGCCGAGCGCCTTGAGCGGATTTGCTTTGTTGATCGTTGCCGCCTTGTCGACTTTAACCTGGAGCTCGACGTACGTGGTGCCCAGCGGATCCGTCGTCTGCGGGAGCGAACCGAGGTCCCACTGGATGGCTTTCGCGCCTTTGACCGTGGTCATTTTCGCGGTGATGGACTGGTTGGAGACGACGCCATTGAAATAGGTTGTGTGCGTAGGGATCTTGGCCGTCAGCAGCACATGGTTGGCCGTCGCGCCGGTGGCCACCTGGGCGTTCTTAATCTCGAAACGATATTTGATCGTATCCTCCGCGGCCGTCGCCACGATGTTCGTGGATTTGTTATAGAAGCCCGGAGTGTAGGCCGTGTTAATGCCGGCGGACATCTGCAGGAGCGGGCCGTTTTGAATGGCGTACGCGGCCGAGGTCTTGCCCACCACCGGCTTGTATCCATCCGCCGAGCCGACCGTGCGGAAGGTGATCTTCGTGGCGAGCGGCATCTGCTGGATAATCGTGCTCCAGACATTTCCCTTCGCCGTGAGGTTCGCCAGGTCCTGCCAGTCCGCCTCCACGGGATTGTCATGCGTCGTGTATTGTAGCTTAACGGCGGCATGCAGGACGGCCTTGGGGAAGGCCTCGGTTACCGAGAAGGTCCAGTTGGAGTTGGTGCGGGCGACCTGCTTTAGCTTCAGCGCGGCTAACTGCACGGCCGGCAACTTAACGATAGAGGTCGGCGTAATCGTGAGGACACCGGGGGCGGCGAGCACCAGCGGCTTGCCGTCGATGAGTTCCACGGAAGCCGAGTTACTCGGCCCGGTGATGGCATCGCCCAGCGGCGATCCAAAGGAGAGAAAGAGCGTCTTCGACGCCTCGGCGACCGTGTTCTTGATGGTGTGAATCTTGATCTGCTGCAAATGCGCCTCCGGCCCGGCGGTATCCGGGAAGACGACCGGCGCACCCGCCGTGGGGTAGGTGAGCGAATAGTCGGCGTTCTTAACCCCGGTCACCAACTGGACGGCGTCGCCGCCGAAGTTAATATAAACCAGGACTTGCCCGGTGCTGTCTTTGCCGCGGAGAAGGTTCACGGTGAAGTCAGTCCCTTCGAGGCCCGTCCCGACGATGGAGCCAAACGTAACAACGTTGCCGTCGGGAATCGGATCGGAGACCGCGCCGCCGCCATCGTCGACGCCGGCTTTCGTGTTCAGGAAGTAGTTGCCCGGCGTAGTGGTTTCACTGTTCGCCACCACGAGGTCCATGCCGAAATCGTGGTTCAGGTCTCCGATGTCGACCGCCTGTGCCAGCACCCCGGCGGTCACCGTCGTCACCTTGCATGTGGTCGACGAGATGCTGTGGTTCAGCCCTTGCAGGAAGGGATCGAAGGTCAGGATCGACACCTTCTCATCCAAGCCGTCCGCCACGGCAACCTCGGAGACCGTGCCGTCCGCGTTCAAATCGCCGATCGCCAGATTGCCCGTCACGCCGGATCCAGTGGGCAGATTCGTCTTCAGGGCCAGCGAACTGTAGTTTTCCAGCGCGCCAGTGCCGTCATTTTTGTTGTGCCAGAGCGCCACGCTGCTGCTCGCGGTGTTGCCGGTATTTGGATCCTGAGTTAATGTTCCGTTCAGAACCACGACGTCGCGGCCTCCGTCGGCATCGATATCGCCGACCGCCAGATTGAGCATGTCGAATTGGATGTAACCCTCGGGGGTGGAGAGAGCGGGATCGATTGAGCGCAGGCCTCCACTGGCGACGTTCTTGATGACATCGAACCGTTGCGCCTGCCCCACCGTGTCATGGTCGCCGGCGGCGGCGACGACAATGTCCGTAAAGCCATCGTTATTCAAATCGCCCACCGCGATTTTGGTCACGGCGTGGGGAGTCGGGTAAATCGCCGGATGCGGGGTGAATCCGCCGGCGGCGTTGCCGAGATTGGTAAATCGGAAGAGATATCCGGTCGGATGAGTCGGGTCGCCGGCGTGATCCACCTTGGCGCCCGCCACGATATCCATTTTTCCGCCCGTCCCCTCCGCCGTATCCACGCTCACGAGCGCGACGCTGAGCAGATCGGCGACGTGCACGTCCGCCTGGTCTTTGGCCTCATAGAGCACCGGCATGGCGAAACTGACCGCGTGGGTCGTGAGGTTCGACGTGTTGATTAAAACCTGCACGTACCCGCCGGCAATGACGACGAGGTCCGGCAACCCGTCGGCATTGACGTCGCCCACCACCATGTCGCTTAGCGAGTCCAGCGACGCCAGGATGTTATAGTCCGTGAAGGCGGTGCCCGCGGTGTTGCCCTGCTTGATGACGACCTGATTCTGCTGCAGATCGGCGATGGCGATGTCCTGGGTGCCGTTGTTCGCGAAGCTGATCGGGCGGCGCCGATCGACGTGCTTGCCTCCTTCGTCGACGGTCGCCACGCCCGTGCTCGCCACAATCTTGCTGGTGTAAATCCCGATGCCCTGCAGCGGCTGGGCGAAGTGGAACACCGGGGCCGCCGGGGGAGGCGGATTCGTGGCGTGGGAGGGCGTGGTGGAGAGGGCGGCGAGAACGGCCGGGAGGAGGCCGAGGAGGAGACTGCGGGACCTGCGGACAGGCGACGGGCAGAGGTTGCGAAGCATGGAGGCCGGGACGCTACGAGATTTTCCATAACGGTCAAAATAAGTTGCGCTTATGACAAAAGATTTATTTCCTAGATTTTTAATCCTGTTAAACACAGGTTTTCCGAGGAATCGGCTCGCCTCCACGCGCCACCTCCGGCAGGGTGCGCGGCCATGCGGCTGCAAGCGCTTTTTTTCCTCACCCTCCTCGTCGCGGCTCCGCTCGCGCGGACCCAGGCGGCGGCACCCGCCATCCCCGATGAGCAGGCGCGGTATCTCGCCGGTCTGCCGATGGCGGGGACGTCGCTCTTCAACCTCTCCCTGCGCAAGGAGTGGAGCGAGCACGCGGTCCATCTCGACAAGGCGTGGCAGGCGCTCGACAAGCGGCAGCTCAAGCCGATCGACGCCTGGATGGCCGCGCACCTCCCCGACGCGGGGAACTCGACCGATCCGCTGCTCTACATGTTCAGCGGGCCGGATTTCCTCTACGCGAACGCCTTTTTCCCGAACGCCTCGACGTACGTGCTCTGCGGCATCGAGCCGATCGGCCCGGTGCCGGACGTGGAAAAGATCGCGCCGGCGGAGCTCAATTCCGCGCTGGCCGGGCTCGACAAGGCGCTCTACTCGGTGCTCGAGTTCTCGTTCTTCATCACCAAGGAAATGAAGAGCGACCTGCAGAGCACGCGGCTCAGCGGGACGCTGCCGGTCCTCTACACCTTCCTCGCGCGCACCGGCTGCCACCTGGACGAGGTGAAGCTGGTCAACGTGACGCCGGAGGGCGAACTGGCCGAGGGACCCGGTCCGGTCCCCGGCGTGCGCATCACCTTCACGCGCGCCGGCCACGCGCCGCAGACGCTCTACTATTTCAGCACCGATCTCTCCGACTCCGCGGTAAGCAAGACCGGCTTCCTTAAATGGATGCGCGGCCTCGGCCCGGTGCGGAGCTTCGCCAAGGCGGCCTCGTACCTGATGCACGGCGAAAACTTCACGAAAGTCCGCAAGCTGTTGCTCGACCGCAGCACCCTCCTCGTGCAGGACGACTCGGGCATCCCCATCCGCTTCTTCGATCAGGCAGACTGGAGCATCGTCGCCTCCGGGCGCTACCTCGGCCCGATCCAGCTTTTCCAGAAAGATCACCCGGCGCAACCGCTGCTCAAGCAGATCTACGAGAAGAACCCCTCCCTGCCGCTGCCGTTCAGCTTCGGGTACCGCTGGCATCCGTCGGAGTCGACGTTCATCAGCGCGCGAAGGCTGGGGAAGCTGGTGGATTAGATTGAGCGCGCCGAACGCAACCGGGCGAGTGCAGTCGCTTACTTTGGATCGATGCAAAAGTCGTCGAAGAACACTCCGTACACTCCGTCCCCCTTCATGCGGACCAGCGTCTTGTACTTCGCCAATGAAGGATCGAGGGCGATCGCTTTCGCGGGGCCGAATTGCAGATCGACGACGCCATTTCCGCGGTTGGAGACGGCATGGGGCTTCCCGAGAAGCCGCTCCACTGCGGCGCGCGTATCGTCGAGTTGAATGTCCTGAGCCTTCATGAGATTCCGCGTCTTCATGGAGGACGAGATGGAACTGAGCGCGGCGTCCGGAACCAGAAGCGGCGCCAGGATGATGAACGCCGGCAGGATATTCCACGGCTCCCGTCCCCGTTCGTACTTTAGGTCTCTCGTGATGGAGGCGGGCGCAATGCGAGGGGCGGCGAGCACTCGGTGCAGGCGTTTTTCCGGGTCTTCGCTGCCCTTGAGGTCAAAGGGCGTCCCGTCCTTCATATACTTGCGCACCGTCGGAGCCAGCGGAGGAACGATCACGCGATCGAAGGAACCATTGCGGAAGATCGCGTAGTAGAGCTTGGGATTGTCGTTGATCAAAACGTCGAAGCAGGAGAGGCGCGCCGATTTTTCGGACACGATAAACTCGGGAGATTCGAAAATCACCTTCCTTGCTGGAACCACGTATTTGGGGCCGTTGCTCCCCGTGGCCCGCCCATTCACGGGCAAGCCGCTCGTGCAGCCCCCGGCGCTCACCGCGACGAGCCCGACAAGCAACAGAGCCGTCACGCGCTGACGAAGCGGACCAGTTCTCATGGCAGGCAGAATGTTACGGCCCTTCGCGGTCCTCGAGCGACTTCATTCGCTCCTCGGTCGGGATGGTGACGAAGATCCAGTCGATCGATTTCACCCGCACGATGCGGCCGGGGCGGTAGCCGTCGAGCAGTTCCTGGAACTTGAGCCGGATCTGCTGGCCGCTGCTGCCGGGCGGGGGATTCGGCAGGTCTTTCCACTCGAGGACCTGGCCGATTTTCTTGTCGGAACGGTGCGACCAGGTGCGCAGGGTTTTCTCCGCGACGCCGACGCCGAAACCCGCGGCCTGCGAGTTTTTCAGCTCGTTGTAGAGCGTCTGGTCCATGCCGCCGAAGAGCGTGAGCGTGACGATGCCGCCGCCGAAATCGAAGTTCTCCACGCTGTCGATCCAGCCCGGGACCCAGCGCTGGCGCTCGTAGCGGACGTGCTTCCGCCGTTGCAACTCGGTGGCGAACTCCCAGCTCTCCGCGTCGAGCCAGATCTCGGAGACGGTGTACTCCTTGTCCCGCCACCCCTGCGCCCACGAAAGGTTGAAGCGCACCTCGGTGTCGGGCGCGATGTCCTTGAGATCGACAAGCCGGCGCCCTTTCCAGACGCGCGTCGCGTCGTCGATGTCGAACACATAGCCGCCGCTGATGCCATCCGGCGCGGCCTGGCCGGCGGAGACGACCTTCAGCTTGCCCTTCACCGGGTCGAGCGAGACGACCTTCCACGTCTGCCCGCGGCGCAGATAGAAGCTGAAGTCGTCCTCCAGCGAGAGGGCGTGATTGTATTTGATCTGGTACTTCGACTGGCGCGCCGGGAGCGGCGGGATGGTCTTCTCCTCGCCGACCGGCGGCACAAAGAAATAGCCATGCACGTGGGTGCCGATGGGGATATCGCGCAGCTCCGCCGGCGCGCCATTAAACCAGAGCATGCCATACGGGAGCATGGCGAAGGAATGGAGCGGCGGGGCGTCGTTCTTGCCGTCGCCGTCGGGGCGCAGGCTGCCGCGGCGGTTCATCGGGTCGATCATGACGATGTCGCCGGCGAGGTAATGCCCGGAGTTGGGGGGCGGGAACTGGCCGGGTTGGGGGACGTAGTCGGGCTTGTCCTCGGCGAGGGCGAGGAAGGGGAGGGCGAAGAGGATCGCGAAAGCAGAGGCTCGGATGGAGGCGGCGAAGCCCTTGGACTGCGGCAGCCTGCTGCCGCTTTGCGGGGGCTGCAGCCTGCTGCAGGCGGAGCGGAGCAAATGGTCGCACGCTGGCTCCGCGCCGCACGCAGCAGGCTGCGCCCCCCGCAAAGCGGCAGCAGGCTGCCGCAGTCCAAGGGCTTCGCCGCCGGACTTCGAGCCGCTCTTGTCAGAGATGTGACGCGTCATGGGTTACCGTTTCTGAAAAAGCTCCGACTCCGTGAACCGCTCCACGATGGTCCGCAGCCGATACCCATCCGCCTGGCTGGCCTTCGCAACCGCCTTGAGCTGCGCGGCGTCGTCGATCGTCATCGCGCGGCGCAGCGCGAAGGTGGCGAGCTGTTCGACGAACGCCTCCCCGAACCGGTCGAGGTCGTGCACGAGCAGTTGCTTGAATTCCTCCGGCCCGCCGTACTTGCGGCCGTCGGCCAGCTCGCCGTTCGCTCTGACGGGCGGATTGGCGCCTTGCCCGGACTTCAGGACCTCCTCCGTGCGCCAGCGGCCGAGCGCGTCGTAGTTGTCGAACGCGAAGCCCAGCGGGTCGATCTTCGCATGACAGGCCGCGCAATTCGCGTTGGTTGCATGCGCCTCCAACTGCGCGCGCACCGTGGTCTTCGGCTTGTTCGCCGGCGTCGGCTCCAGCGGCTCGACATTGGGCGGTGGCGGTGGTGGCGTCCGGCCGAAAATCGCTTCGGAAACCCAGACGCCGCGATGGACCGGCCGGTGCCGCGTGCCGTCGGACGTGAGCATGAGCACGCCGGCCTGCGTCAATAGTCCGCCGCGATGTTCCTCCGGACGCAAGGCCGTGCGCTGCAACGCGGAGTCCCGCGGCGCCGGCATGCCGTAGTGCATGGCGAGGCGCGAGTTCAGCATCGTCCAGTCCGAGGCGAGAAATTCGCGGAGCGAGAGGTTCTTCGAAAAAACCTCGGTGAAGTAGCCGACCGCTTCCAGGATCATGCTTTGCTCCAGCCACTTGTCGTAATCGGGATAGAGCTCGGCGTCCGGCGGGAACATGCCAACGCGATGCAACTGCAGCCACTGTTGCGGGAAAGCGCCGGTGAAGCGCTGGATTTTCGCGTCTCCCAGCATGCGCGCCACTTGCGTGCGCAAGACCTCCGCCTCGTGCAGCCGGCCCGAGCGCGCGGCGGCGAAGAGCTCCTCGTCGGGCATGGAGCCCCAGAGGAAATACGAGAGCCGCGAGGCCAGCTCCCAATCGTTCACCTGCTCGCGGCGCTGCACGGCCGAGCCCTCCTCTAGGTAATAGAAGTTCTTCGCCGTGAGCACGCCGGTCATGCCCGCGAGGCACGCGGAGCGGAACTTTTCCCCCGCGGCCACTTCGCCCTGCACCACCTTCATGAAGCGTTCGAGCTCGCCATCCGCGACGGGCCGGCGCCAAGCGCGCGTCGCGAACTTCTGCAAGGCCGCGCGCGCCTCGGCGAGGTCGCCGTCCTTCGCCGGCATCAGCCCCTCGGTCTTCTGGCGATCCGCCTCGCTCAGGATGGGGCCTTCCCATTCCACCCAATCGACGATCAGCAGCGGGAAGATCGGCCGGTCTTGTTCGTCGAAGAATTTGTAGTTGTAGGGCACCACGTTGCGGGCGGCCTTGGTGTTCGTGAAGGGAATGTCGCTCACCCGCGCGGTGAAGCCGTCGTCCAGCTTGCCCGGCGCCTCGTTCGTCAGCTCGATGTTCCCTTCCGGGAGGAACGTCTCGATCTCGATCACCGTCGGTTTCTCCTCCGGAGCAACGACGTCCTGACCGGCGAAGGAGCGCTTCGAGGCCGGATGCCAGAGCGCCAGATGCGGCTGCCGGCCCTTGAACGACGGCAGTGCGCTGAGCTGCACGCGCAGCCGATACAGGCCCGGCGCTTTCACATTGATGCTCCCCTTGTGCAGTCCGGGAAAGAGCAGCCAGCGCTCTCCGCTCTTCGCGTCGCTCCGGCCTTTCGCCGCCGGGATCGGTCTCTCGGGAAACGCGCGCTCCAGCACGTTTTCCGCCGCCTTGAAGTAGCGGTCGACGTGCGACGGCGAGAGCGAGAGCATGGATCCGATGCGATCGAACCCATGCCAGCGCGGGTCTTCGTTGAAGGCGCCCGGCGCGTCGACATCGTACCAGACGCCGAGCAGATCGTAGACGGTGTGGCCGTATTCCTCGCGGCTCAGACGGTAGAGCGACACGGGACTGCGCTTCGCCATCCGCACGGCTTCGCCTTCCTTCAGCCGCGCCGAGAGCCAGCCGACCATGCCGCCGATTTCCGCGGCCGAGGGCTGCTTCTCGTCCTCCGGCGGCATCTCGCCGGCGTTGATGCGGTCCATCACCTCCGCCCATTTCTCCGCCGTCTTCAGGTCGGAGAAGTCGCGCGAAAGCGTATCCATGCGAAAGTCACCCTTCTGCTTCTTCTCGCCGTGGCAGCGGAGGCAGTGGGCCTTGAGGAAGGGCAGCGCGGCCTCGTCGATGGCCGTCTTCTCGGCCGCCAGGGCAGGAGCGCACAGGAACGCGGACAGGAGAATGGCAGGGGCGGTCAGGTTCATCGGGGGCGGGGCGAGCGGCGCGCAGTATAGCGAGGCGGGCCGGCGTGTCATGCGCGGAGAATCCGGGAGTGAAGCGTGCGCAGCACGCAGCCCGGGGAGCGCACGCGCCCCCGCGTGCTACGGTCCGGCGCCCTCGCC
>DASYIS010000477.1:0-28607 GCA_035997375.1 Chthoniobacteraceae bacterium | reverse complement strand
GCCACGCTGGCCCTCGGGGGCGCCGCGGATCGACAGCGCCGGTGCCGCGCTAAAAGATGATCGCGATCAGCACGATCAACACCAAAGCCGCGACCCCGCCCCACAGCCACAGCGAGACCCGCAACTCCGCCGGGTTCTCATTTCCCGTGGCCGCCTGTGAATCCAGAAGCTGCCCTTCCAGCAGCGCGACTTCGACGTCGACCACGCGCACTTCCTCCAGGATCTCCGGCTGGTTGATCGGGCCGAGGCCGCTGCCGGAGAGCACTTCGCCAATGCGCTGATAGGGATTGCTCTTCGCCGCTTCGAGCGAGGCGAATTGGCGCTCGGCGGCGTTTTTCTCTTTCTCCTCGGCTTTGATCTTCACGGCGAGCGCGGCGTCCGCGGCCTCCCACTGGCTCTCGGCGTAGTTGACCCGCTGCTGCACCGCGGCGACGAACTCGACCTGGCGGGCGAGGTTTTCCTCGAAAGTCCGCAGCTCGGTGACCGAGCGGAGATGCGACGTGCGCAGGTCGTTCTTTTCGTTGGGAATGGCGACGATCCGCTCGCGCAGCCGGATGATCTCCTGCTTCGTCTGGGGGGTCTGCTTCTCCAGCACGAGCAGCTCGGAATAGAGCTTGTTCGTCTCGCGAAGCTCGCGATCGAGCTCGGGAATGCGCTGCTGAAACTTCGGCTCCACCTTGCGCTTGTCCGCGACGACCTTCTCGAGGCCGGCTTTCCTTTCGTTGGCCTTCCGCAGCTCGGCCTCGAGCTCCTTGCGCGCCTCCTGGTAGGAGCGCCGCGCGGCCTCGCGCTCCTCGTTCAGCCGGCGGACTTCCATGGAATGCGCGGCCGCCTCGTTGAGGTGCCGCGACTGCTCGCGCTCCACGTTCTGGATTTCATCGACCTGCCGCTGCGTCTCAGGATCGAAATCCGCGCCCTGCCAGCCAAGCAGGCCGAGCTGGGTCAGCGCCTTCGCACGCCGGCGCCGCGCGGCCCCCAGCCGGGCGCGCACGAGCAAGCGCGCCGCCTGGCGGCCGATCTCACGGAGCCCTGGCTTGAGGTAATCCACAGGTGAGCTCAGCGTTGGGATAAAGGTGGCGCCGACCAGCGCCGAAGGCGCCACGGGTCCGGGGAGCGCACGCGCCCCCGCGTGCTCGATTCGGCGCCCCCGCCGAATCGCCGCGCGCAGGTGGAATTTGCAAGCAACGAGCGGGCATATGCGGAGTGCCGGACCGGTCGGCGAGGGCGCCGACCGGAGCACGCGAGGGCGCGTGCGCTCCCCGGACCGCGTGCTACGCACGCCGTTGGGCTGCGGCGAGTCATTCGGGATGGGCGGCTTACTCGCCGCCGGCTCGCAGCTTCGCGAGAATCGAGAGGTCGTCCAGCGTGGTGGTATCGCCGGTGACCGCCTGGCCGCTGGCGATCTCCTTCAAGAGGCGCCGCATGATCTTGCCCGAGCGGGTCTTCGGCATCGCCTCGGTGAAGCGGATTTCGTCCGGCGTCGCGACGGGCCCGATGACGGTGCGGACGTGCTTCTTCAGCTCGGCCCGCAACGCTTCATCGCCCTTGATCCCGGTCTTCAGGGTGACGAAGCAGACGACGCCCTGGCCCTTCAGCTCATCCGGCCGGCCGACGACGGCGGCCTCGGCGACCGACGCGTGCGAGACGAGGGCGCTCTCGACTTCGCTCGTGCCGATGCGATGGCCGGCGACGTTCAGCACGTCGTCGATGCGGCCGACGATCCAGAAGTATCCGTCCTTGTCGCGCCGCGCGCCGTCGCCGGCGAAGTAGCAGCTCTTGACCTCGCTGAAGTACGTCTTCTTGAAGCGCGTCTTGTCGCCGTAGATGCCGCGGAGCATGGAGGGCCACGGTTTGCGGATCACGAGCTTGCCGCCTTCGTTCGGCCCCACTTCGTTGCCGGCGTCGTCGACGATCGCGGCATCGACCCCGAAGAACGGGAGCGTGGCGCTGCCGGGTTTGGTCGGGATCGCGCCGGGGAGCGGGGTGATCATGTGGCCGCCCGTTTCGGTCTGCCACCATGTGTCGACGATCGGGCAGCGGCCGCCGCCGATGACCTGGTGATACCACATCCACGCCTCGGGATTGATCGGCTCGCCGACGGAGCCGAGCAGGCGGAGCGAGGAGAGGTCGCGCTTGTTGGGGAACTCGTCGCCCCAGCGGATGAAGGCGCGAATGGCGGTCGGCGCGGTGTAGAAAACGGAGACGCGGTAGTCCTCGATGATGCGCCAGAAGCGGTCCTTCTCGGGCGCATCGGGCGCGCCTTCATACATGAGCGAGGTCGCGCCGAGCGCGAGCGGCCCGTAGACGACGTACGAGTGTCCGGTGACCCAGCCGATGTCGGCGGTACACCAGTAGACGTCCTCGTCGCGGAGATCGAAGACGTACTTGCACGACATGTAGGCGCCGAGCAGGTAGCCGGCGGTCGTGTGCAGGATCCCCTTCGGTTTGCCGGTGGAGCCGGAGGTGTAGAGAATGAAGAGCGGGTGCTCGCTGTCGAGCGGCTCGGCGGGGCAGACGGCGTCGACGTATTCCACCTCGCGGTGCCACCAGACGTCGCGTCCTTCCTCGATGTGGACTTCGTTGCCGGCGCGGCGATAGACGATGACCTTGCGGACCTGCGGATTGCCGCCGGCCTTCAGCGCGTCGTCGACGTTCTTCTTCAGCGGGACGATGCTGCCGCGGCGATAGCCGCCATCGGCCGTGACGACGAGCGAAGCGCCGGAATCAGCCAGGCGGTCCTTGATGCTCTCCGCGGAGAAGCCGCCGAAGACCACGTTGTGCACCGCGCCGATGCGGGCGCAGGCGAGCATCGCGATGGCCGCCTCGGGGATCATCGGCATGTAAATGAGGACGCGGTCGCCCTTCTTCACCTTGTTGCGCTTCAGCACATTGGCAAAGCGGCAGACTTCGCGATGGAGCTGCTGGTAAGTGAGGACGCGCTTCTCACCCGGCTCGCCCTCCCACATGAGCGCGGCCTTGTTCTGGCGCGCGGTGCCGAGGTGGCGATCGAGGCAATTCTCCGAGACGTTCAGTTCGCCGCCGATGAACCACTTGGCGTTCGGCTCCTTCCACTCGAGCACCTTGGTCCACTTCTGCTGCCACTTCAGCTCCGCGGCCTCGCGCGCGAAGAACTTCTCGGGTTTCTTGATCGATTCCTCGTACATCTCCTTGTACTGCGCGAGGCTCTGGATGCGGGCTTTCTTGGAAAAATCCTTCGCCGGCTTGAAGACGCGGTTCTCGACCAGGTGGGACTCGATGGAATTGCTGCTCATGGGATTGGGGAAAAGTTGGGCTGGCATGAGCTAGCAGCAGCGCCGCCGTTTGCACAATTCAAAGTGGAAAAGAGGCCGCAAAAAGATATTGAAGCCGCGCGCTTGGCGTGCGTCACACGATTAGCTACCAAATCACCCATGAAACTCGCCTCCCTCCTCCTCACCGCCGTCGCTGCTCTCTTCATCCAGGGCACCGCCCATGCGCAAACCCTCTCCGGATCCGCCAGCTCCGTGCGATCTTCGCTCAACGATCTCTTCGTCGCCGTGGATAAACACGTCGATCGCGACCAGGGCCGCGACCGCATCAAGGACACCATCCAGCGCGCGCGCGGGGAGCTGGCGCGGGTGCAGACGCTGGCGGAGTCCGGCGCGCCGCGGTCGGTGGTGGGCGAACCGAAAGACCGGGCGCGCGACCTGACGGTGGCAGCGCTCTCGATGGTCCGCGGAGTCCGGAGCGGTGAAGTCCGGGAGTTCGCCAACAACGTGAGCGACCGGCTGCGCTGGCTGGACAACGGCTGGGAGAGCTACGGCAGCCACCGGGGCGGCGGCTATGATCGCGGTGGCGGGTATGACGATCGTCGTAGTGGAACGGTTTACGTCCCGGTGCCGGTGCCGGTTCCCCGCCGGCACTAGGAGCCGCGCCCCGCTGGCGGACCCACGGCTCGCATGAGCCTGCCCCCTTCATTTCCAGCCGGCGATCCGAGACCGCAGTCGCGCGGCTTGCGCCTCACGCTGGTCCTGGCGGGACTTGTCGGTTGCCTGCTCCTCCTGCTGTGCGGAGTGCTCCTCCATCGGCTTTCGCAGGATCGATGGTATCTGTCGCAGGCGGTGATCGAGCACAAGCCGACGGTCGCCGGCGGCAATGCCATCGCGCCGCCGCCGGCCGTTCAGCTCGAGTATCTGCTCCAACCGCAGACGCTGGATCGGGTGGTCCAGATGCTGGAGCTCACCAAGGCCTACTGGAACGAGGGCGAGGTCATGACGGCCGAACTGGCCCGTGAGCAATTGCGCCAATCCATGCGCGTGGAGATCGATGCGCGCCTGCCGCAACTCGCGTTCATCACCGTCTACGATCGGAATCCGAACCTGGCGGCCAACCTCGCCAACACGCTGGCCTTCATTTACCGGAAGCACCTGATGGAGCCCATCGTCGCCGGCGCCGAGGGGTCCCCCGGCAAGGCGCGGATGGAGCAAATGATTGATGCCGAACCCGTTCGAATCCGGCAGCGAGCCGAGCCGGCGATGCGGCCGCTCCCGTGGTGGCAGGGCGACCCGAGGGGGAAAACAGGGATCACGATCGTGCCACACAACACGCGGTAACCTTGGATCAGACGGAGCTTCACTCGCCCTGGTCCAGTGCGAAGTCGATCGCCACGTCGAAGTACTCGCCGCCGAGGCCGGCCGGGAGGGCGTCGATCTGGTTGACGCGCTGGGCGGCTTCGAGGACGGACGCGTCCATGATGGTGTTGCCGGAGGAGTTGACGATTTCGCGTTTGAGGATGTGGCCGTCCTTGGCGACGCGGATCTTGAGCTTGGTGACGAACTTCTGCGAAGAACGGACGATGGAGGTCGGCTGCTGCCACTCTCCGTTGAAGCGCTCGTGGATCATCGTATAGTACCAGCCGAATTGCGACGCGCCGCCGCTCGCGCCGGGGCCGTTGCCGCTCGTGCCCGCGCCCTTGCCGATGCCGGCGATTCCGGTGCCGCCGGTGCCTTTCGCGCCCGTGCCTTTGCCCGCGGTGGTCGCATCGCCCGCGCCGCCCTTGCCGGTCGCGTTGCTCTTCGGCGATGAGCCGGCCTTGGAGGAAGTGGAGGTGCCGGGCGAGGCGGCGGCTTTGGGAGAAGAGTCGGCGGCGGGTTTCGCGGGCGACGCTTTGGGGCTGGTCGCCGGCTTGGGAGTCGGCGAGACGGCGGGGGTGGAGTTGGGCGTCGCTTTCGGGGTCGGCTTGGGGGTGACGGGCTTGGGGGTGACGGGCTTGGGCGTGGCGGGCTTGGGAGTGGCGACGGGAGTCGGTTTCGGCGTTGCTTTCGGCGTCGGCTTGGGCGTGGGAGGCGGGGTCGCCGGCGGAGGCGTGGCGTGCGGGAGCACGATCTCGCTCGGCGCGGGAAGCTCGACCGGTTTCGGCGGCGGCGGGGCTTCCACCACGGGTTCGGGACGCGATTCGAGGACGCGCCGCTCCTCGACCGCAGGCTCCGGCGCGCCGCCTTCGGAGCTGGAGCCGGGAGTGCCCGAGACGCCTTCATCCAGCCACATGATCTGATCGGCTTTCGGGAGCTTGTTCAGCCGGCCGAGCGCGAAGAGGACCAGCACGAGCGCGACGTGCGCGAGCGCAATGAAGACGATGGTGCCGCGAAAGGAACGCTCCGCATCCGGTTCGCGCGGCGGGGCTTCGACGGGCGGTCGGCGGCGCGCTTTCACGGGGCCTCCGGCGTGGTGACGACTCCAACCTTGGTGATCTTCGCGCGCTGCACCGCGTCCATCACATCGACGAGGCGCTGGACGGCGAGCTCCTTGTGCGAGCGAATGACGACGGCGACCTCCGGCAGCGTCTCGCGCAGCCGCTCGAGCTCGCCTTGCAGATCCGCGAGCGCGACCGGCACGCCGTTGAGCTCGATCTGCTCATCGCGATGGAGCACCACGGTCTGGACCGCGCCGGGGTCGATCGAGTTGCGCGCGGCATTGGTGGATGGGAGCACGACATCGACGCTCTTTTCCATGAGCGGCGTGGTGATCATGAAGATGATGAGCAGGACGAACGCGAGATCGAGCAACGGCGTGACGTTCAGCTCGGAAAGCGTCTGCAAGGCGTGGCGATCGGAAAAACGCTTCATGCGGGGGGTGAGAGTTGGGCGCTTCGCTCGTCCACGAAATACACGAAAGACACGAAAGACACGAAAAGGCCGGAAACGGAGGGGCCAACGAATGACTCGAATTGAAGCGAATCCGGAACCTTCCCGATTCGTTTCAATTCGCTCAATTCGTTGGCCATCACGTCTTTTCTTCTTTCGTGTTTTTCGTGGACCAAAAAATTCACCGCCACGCCGCCTCGGGGCGGTGCTCCACGTATTTGTGCTCGAACTCGCTCGAGAGCTCGGCGGCGAAGTTGTCGAGCTCGACGATCATGCCGCGGACGGTGGTCACGAGGTAGTTGTAGCCGAACATCGCGGGAATGGCGACGAGCAATCCGGTGACGGTGGTAATGAGCGCGGCCGAGACGCCGGGGGCCATGGCCGCGAGGTTCGCGGAGCCGGCGGCGGCCACGTCGCCGAAGGTGTCCATCACGCCCCAGACCGTGCCGAGCAGCCCGAGGAATGGCGCCCCGCTGACCGCCGTGGCGAGGAGGATCATCTGCGATTCGAGCTTGAGCGAGGTCTCGCCGACGGCCCGCTCCATCGCGGTGCTGACGACCCGCATCTGCGCGGGCGAGATTTTCTGCGCGCCCTCCAGCCGCGCGCGAAACGTCTCGTCCACTTCGGCCGAGCCGAGCAGTTGAAAGGTCAGCTCCTCGCAGCCGGCGCGGTAGACGGCGAAGATCGGCGCACCGGCGAAGCGCACCCGCTCCGTGTAGAGCTTGAGCGGGTGCCGATCCTCGCGGAAGCTGTCGAGAAATTTGCGCCGCTGCAGTTTCGCGCGCCGCAGCACGCGGAATTTCGTCACCATCACCGACCACGAAAAAATGGAGCCGACGAACAGGCAAATGAGCACCGCGATCCCCGGCGCGGTCGACTTTTGCAGGGCGTAGATGAGCCCGCTGCCGCCGCCCGCGGCGAGGACGGGATCGAGAAAAAACGTGGCCGCCATGCTGCTGTAGATTGGTGGTGGCAAGTGTGCGGTTCGTCAAGGTCGGGCTTGGGCGGGGCGAAGGAGACGAGAGAGCGCGTCGCCACGCGAGGGCCACGGAACGGACGCCAGTTCTCGCCGATGTGTAGAGGCGGCTCTCTGTGAGCATAGGCGAACAGGTGCCGCCTCATTCTTCTTGAGCGTCGGTCGCGCGAGATACGATCAAGCGTGGGATGCGCGTCGCTTTCCTTGATCGTCTTTCGCGCGACCAACGCTCAAGAAATTGGAGGCGGCACCTCTTCGCCTATGCTCAGAAAGAGCCACGCTCTACACAATCGGGGGCCGCAGGCGGCCAGATTCGCTTTGCGCCGGGCGGCGGGCGTGCTCTTGTCTCGGCATGTTACGAATTCAGCAGATCTTCTGCGCGGCGCTTCTCGTTCTGTTTCTGCCGGCGGCGCAGGCGCGCGAGAATGCTTACGATGTGGTCGGGAAGGTCATCGCCCCCTTTGCCCAGGTCGTCGCCGGGAGCACGAAGACGAAGAATCGCGCGATTACCATGCAGCTGCGGCTCGAGGAGGCGGGCGGCGGCGATCCCAAGCTCGCCGGCGCACCAGTGGATTTTGCGGTGCAAATGCCCGATCGCCTGCGCGTGACGGCGCCGCTCGGCGGCGAGCGGATCACCGTATGCCGCGATGGGCAGAAGATCTGGGCCTTCCCGGGGACGCGATTGCAAGCGTTGCTCGCGGATCCCGCGGTGGCGAAATCGCTGCCGGCGGCGGATCGCAAGTTCAAGCTCGCGCCGTTCGAGCTGCCGATCCCGGAGAAGCAACTCGCCTTCCTCCCGGTGCTCTTCAAAGTCACGGAGGCGCCCGACGAGGCCGTCGGCGAAACGACGTGCCGCGTCCTCGAGCTCGAGTTGATGAAGCAGCTCTCCAAATCGCTCGGCTTCCAGAACGCCGGCGCGCGCATCTGGGTCGCGCCGGATTACGCCCTGCTGCGCCTCGCGGTGCGGAGCGAGCAGGGCGACTTCACGGTGCGCTTCGACCAGACGAGGTTCGCCGTTGCGCTCCCCGAGACGACCTGGCAGCCGACCGCGGAAGAGAGCGCGGACGTGCTGAACCTCACGCCCGCGCTGTACGACCAGCTCGTGCGGGCGTTGACGGTAAGGGCGCGAAAGTAATCCGATCGCTTCGTTCCCCCAATTACCACTTTCGACGATTGTTGTGCGGTGGCCCAGGCGGTTCATTGAAAATTGAAAATTGAAAATTTGAGATTGGAAAATCACTGAGCCCGCCGCCCTGCGGACCATTTTTCAATCTCCACTTTCCAATTTTCAATGAACCGCCTGGAGCAGTGGGACAGATGCCGGGCGCCTTTTGGATCCGGCTTGGCCTGGTTGGGCTAAAACCGGAGGTGCGCCGGGAGGGGCCGGCCGGCCGGCACCGCGCCGAAGTTCGGCGAGAGCGCGGGCTCGGGCGCCTGCCGGGTCTCGAGGTGTTCGCGGATGGAGGTGCGCAGCATCTTCAGCAGGCCGGCGGCGATCAGCGCGCTCGGGAGGTCGGAATCGTAGGCGCCAAAGATGACGACGAAGCCGATCGGCCTGAAAATAATGGGCACGCCGATGAGGAGCGACAGCGCGAAATAGGGCGTCCCCTTGCACGCGCGGCAGATGAGCCACGCCTCGCGCGCGCAGACGATCAGGAACATCATGAAGATGAACAGCCCGACGTAGCCGACATAGCGAATCGTGCTGACCGGGCCGCTGTGGACCATCCCGGAGATCAGGAAGCTTTCCTTGATCTGCTCGGGGCTGTTGTTGGCGAGGGCGGTCTGGGCCTGCTGGAGTTGCATCGCGGTCAGGCCGAAGCCGTCGCCGAGCCACTTGTTTTCAATGTACCGATCGGTCTTGAGCATCCGCTCCCACATGTCGAACCGCCACTGGGAGGAGAATTGGGTGTCGAGCAACACATTCGGGTCCCATTTTCCCGGCAGGAAGGAGATCGAGCGCTGGAGGGAGGTCGGAAGATTGATGATCGTCCCCTGCATCAGCAAAAGGAGGACGAGCCCGATCGAAGCGATTCCCATCAGCTTCAAGAGCTTGACGAGGTCGCCCCGCAGATACGTGGTGATGGAGAAAACCACCGCAATCTCGAACAGGATGCCACGATAGCCGGCCGCCAGGATGCAGCTGAGAGCTACGCCCCACAGCAAGTGGCGAATGATGCGCAACGGGTTCAGCAGTGAGAGCGGCGGAAAAGCGGCGATCAACGCGGTGGCGAGAGCCGACCCAAATCCGCCCAGGTAAAACAGGCGTCCCCCTTCTCCTCCGGTGGCCAGGTTGACGCCCTCGCCCCCGCCCCCGGCGTCGCCGCCTTCCTGGCCGTTGGCGCCGCCGAGCAACTGCGAGATCGCCGGGGTTGTGATTGGAAAGTGCACCTGCACGATCGTCAGCAAGTTCGTCAGGCAACTCAGCGAGGCCAGCGCGATGAAGCAGCGCCGGGCGATCTGCACCGGCATCGCCACCCGGGCGAGCGCCCAGTAAGCGAGCATCGCCACGGAGGTATTCAGATAGGGACGCCCGCCGACCCGCGCGGAGCCGAGCGCGTCGCCCCCGACGGGATTGCGCACATAGACGGTCAGCAGGTAGAGGAGCATGAGGCCCCCCCAGAAATCGAGCGCGTCGTACTTCGGCTTGCGGCGGATCACCTTGAACGCGCGCAGGGCAAACACGCCTCCGAACACCGCGCAGACCGCCACGTCCTTGATCGCCGGATGTCCCGTGATCTCGGTCAACTGGCCGACAAACGGCAGGGAAAACGGAATGAGCAGCCAGATCTGCTCCCGCAGGGCGAGGAGCAGCGCGAAGAACCCCACCCCCAGCACCATCGCCCCGATGCGCCCGAAGTGCCCGTGACCGGAGAGGTTCCCGACGTAGTAGGCCGCCAGCATCCCCACCGCGATCGCGATAAAAGTGGTGAGATACTCCTGGGCGCGTTCCAGCTTCATGAAGGGGCGAGCGGGACTATACGGGCACTCCGCGGATGAGACAAGGGGCCGGAAGGAGATAACGCGCGGCGGGGCCGATTGCTGCGTCGCCAAGACCGTGGAAACCAGTCAAAGGCCATCCGTCATTTTGCCGCTGCGTCAAGCTGGCAGCGCGCCCGTTGCTGCCACACACTGGACGCCCGCCCAGCACGATTTACCGGCAGATCTTCCGAATCTGGCGCCGCAAACGCTTCGACCTTTTCCTACGCGTCATCAACCCTGCCCGTCCAATCTCCTGCTCGACGTCGGCGGTTACCCCGGCTTCTGGACCGAGCACCCGCCACAGCGCGTCCAGCGGGTCGACACGCTGAACATCTACGAAGCGCCCTGGAACGATGCCGACCCCCGGCTTCCAGATCCGCATGCTCGTGGGCGACGGCTGCGCGCTCGCGCTCGAAACCCGGAGCTACGACATCGCCTTCTCCAACAGCGTGATCGAGCACGTCGGCTCCTGGGAACGCCAGCAGCAATTTGCCGGCGAAATCCGCCGCGTCGCGCAGGCGCTCTGGATCCAGACCCCCGCGTATGAGTGCCCGATCGAGCCGCACTACCTCACGCCCTTCGTGCACTACCTCCCGCGGTGGTTCCAGAAAAAGATCCTGCGCTGGGGCACTGTCGCCGGCTGGCTCAGCCGGCCCGGCAAGGAAGCGGTCAACGAGATGGTCGACACGACCAGGCTCCTGCGCAAACGGGAGATGCAGCAGCTCTTTCCCGATTGCGAAATCATGACCGAGCGGATGCTCTGGTTCATTCCGAAGTCGTACATCGCGATCAGGAAGAAGGCCGGCCCGGCTGGAGCGGACCAGTCCGGCGGAATGGTCCAAGGGTGAGGAGGGACATGGTTGACCTGCCCGGCGGTCCAACTAAACTCGCGATGATGAGCGACGCTGCCCGGACGAACGACCACCCGGCCCGACCGGTGGGATTTTGGAGGAATTTGGCCGCGCGCTTCGCCGCGAGCGCTTTCCTGCGCCGCGGGCGCGCCCTCTGGGAACAAAACGCGCGGGACTGGAATTACCCGCTCTCCAAGTGGGACAAGCTCTGGTGCGGCGCCTACCTCATCGCCGGCGATTTTGCCGCCGGCACGTTTCCGCCGCGGTTCGAGGATCAGGCGCTCGCCTACCAGAACGAGAAGGACTATCACACGTCGCTGCCCGGACTCAACCTGGCTCAATTGCAGCGGGCCCAGATCACGAAGCCGTTTTGGAATGCGCACTCCAGCGCGCGCTTTCTGGGCGACTTCAATCGCCTCTTCCACTTTTTCGAAACGCGCGGGATCACGCCGCCGCAGCGGCTCCTCGAGCTGGGCTGCGGCTCCGGCTGGATGGCCGAGATGCTCGCGCAGGCCGGCTACGCGGTCGTCGGCACGACGCTCGCGCCGCACGACGTGGAGATCGCCCAAAAGAAAGCCGAAGGCGCCCGCTGCCGGGATCCGCTAACCGAGCTGAGTTTCGTCGAGTGGCCGATGGAGACGGTGGACGAAATGCCGGGGGCGCGCGGCGCCTTCGACGCGGTCTTCGTGTACGAAGCGCTGCATCACGCCTTCGATTGGCGGAAGACGTTGCGCGCCGCGGCGGCCGTGCTGAAACGCGGTGGCCGGCTGTTGATCGCGAACGAGCCGAACCGGCTGCACACCTTCATCTCCTACCGCGTGGCGAAACTTTCCCACACGCACGAAATCGGCTTCGCCAGGAACGCCCTGGTCAACGAGTTGAAGGCCTGCGGTTTCGGCGAGGTGGAAATCTCGCAACCCACGTTCGACAATTGGGTGACGCCATTCTGGATGATCGCGCGCAAGGATTGAGCTGATGAACAGGGGGTGCGGCCACCAGCTGCAATGGTCGGTCCATCCCAAGGACGTCTACCGTCCTCAGGAAGTGGACTGGCTTTGCAACTGATGCGTGGGTGGCCTGACTAGCCAAGGGCTGCGCCGCCCTTGATATCCCCGGATGTTAAAAACCACGAATGAACACGAATCGACACGAATGGGAAAGCGAGCATCGGCAGCGATTCGTGTCCATTCGTGTCCATTCGTGGTTCGCTTCAAGGGCTGCGCCGCGAAACGCGAACAAAATCCCCGTTGGTTAGACTCCGCATAACGGGCTAACGCATCCGGCGAGCGCGAATGGTGCCGAAGCCTTTGACCGTGCCGGCCGTAAACGTTGCTTGTGCGACGAGATAGACCGTCGTCGTCGCGGCGATGCTCAGGCGCACGGGTGGGATACCGAGGGTCTTCGTGTCCGTCAGGGTCGTCGTCTTGTCCACGTCGATGACCAGAGGATCCGTTCCCAAACCGCTGCCGCCGGCTTGGCTGGGCAGGGTGGCAGAGGTGAGCGAGATGCCGGCCTGGAATTTCGAAACCGTCGCGGCCGCCAGCAGGAAGTTCACCGTTCCAGAGAGATCCCAATCCCCGGCAGTCAGCGAGATGCCGGAAGTAATAATATTCTTCGTGGTGGCCGACGGCGTAATGGCCACGGCCCCCGCGCTGGCCAACGTCGCAGTGACGAATTCACCAACCTTGCCGGCCGCGGCGTTGTCGTTGGTCGCGGTGCCCGGGAGGCCGCCCGCGATGCCTCCGCTGACGGAGAGCGTATCGGTGGAGAGAAGCGGGATGAAGCTTCCCGAATCCGGAACCGTCAAGTCCGCGCAGAAGTCGAAACCCGACGTCGTGGGACCGGGGGTAAATTGGGCGAGGTTACGGTCGGACGGGAATCCCTCGACCATAATCACCGGATTCACGTCGGTGAAGCGAAGGTCAAGGACACACGACGGTCCTCCGGAAGCCACCCGGATCCTATCGATCATCGCCGCCCCGCCCGAATAGGCGCTGATGATCGATGGCTGGATCGGATGCCCATAGCCGGGGATCCCGACAATGATCGTCATCGTTGTGTGTTTCCCAACGGAGCTGCTATATGCCCAGATGCGGAGCACAAAGCTCAAGCCCGCGCCTGCCGCGGGCGCCGTCAAGAGCCGGTACCAACCGGACGCCGTGCCCGAATGGATCTGGGCATTCAAGGGGAGGTCCGGCAGGTTGGCGAAGACATTATTCCCAAGATACCAACCGGCGGCCTGCCGCCAATCGCTCCCGCCCCAACCGATGGGCCCGACATTCGCTTGGTTGCCCTCGACCGTGACCCCGGTCATTGTCCCCAGGTTCAGGATCAATCCATTCCCCGAAACGCTTCCGGTGTATTTGTAAGTATTGTTGCAGATGCGGGCGTTGATGCCATCTCCCCCGAGACCGATCGCACACGCACTGCCGGTCCCCGTATTGCTCGACTCCAGGTAGTTATCGCTCACCACGATGTCGCTGGCCGTCTGGAGAAAGGCGATCGGAATGACAGACGCGCGGAATATATTATTGGATATGACCACGTTGTAGTTGTACCCGAGATCGGAGAAGTACCCCGCGTAGTTGGCTGCGTTGCCGTTGGCGACATCCACATCCGCCACACATTCGGTGAGCATTCCGCCATCGACATCACTGAACATGTAGGGAAAGCCGACTCCTTCCAGTCGACAATTCCGAATCGATGCGTCACGCCCGCTCTTGATGGCGGCCCCGGCTGTGAATCCACCATGAAAAGCGTGACCGTAGCAATCTTCAATCTTTCCACAATCGCCTGTAATCACAAAGCTAAAACATCTTCCACTCGCTTCAATGGCATAGGAATTGATGCTCTCGCAGCGCCGGGTGGCACAGTTTTTCCCCGTCAGATTAATCCCGTCGATGCGGTGATTTTCCAAGCCGGTTCCGATCAGGACACCGCTATTCCCATCAAGCGTGAGATCCCGAATATCGACATGGTCGGAGGCGGACCCCGTCGTTACGAAGACACCGTGAACGAGGAGCCCAGTCTGGATGGAATTGAGCTTCACGATCGTGTTCCCGGTGCCCGCCCCCAGGATCTTCCAGCCGGATTTCACGCCGAAGCCATGGCCATCGGTCCGCCCGCCTCCGCCCGTCAGGAAGAGGCCGGGCAGCAGATGGATGGTCGTATTGGCGGGAAGACTTTGGAGCAAGGCGTCGAATTTCAGCTCGGTGGAGCCGTCGAAAGGATCATCCGCGGTTCCCGTTCCTGCATTTCCATCCGTCCGGACACTGATCCAGATTTCATTGGCGAGGCCCCGGCCAGAGTTTGACTGGTAAAGTTGCGGAATATATGACCCAAACAGCGGAATCGGCGCGATGTCGCTGAAGATAAAGCCACTGAGGGATGGATTGTAGACAAACTGCACCCAGTTGCGATCATACAATGTCCCATCGACCAAAATGGACGGATCGGAGGACGTGAAATGCACATCGATCACATATTCAGTGCCGATGCCGCACCGGACCTGATCGATCGCCCCGTTCCCAGTCGAACTCAGGACGCTCGGAGGTAGCAGAGGGTTTCCATCTCTCGAAACGCTGGCCACCAAGGTGAAGGCGGAGTGGAAAACCGGTCCCGGCGGGCCAGGCTCGGGGGTGCCACAATGCGCCTCGATCCGCAGAACGAAGGTGGAACCAATGAAGTTTAGACCAACGGCAATGATCCGATACCATCCGTCGCTGGTTCCGACCTGCCTTTGCGCATTGTTCCCAAAGCCCGGAACACCATTGTAGCAATTAGTCCCAAGATACCAGTCCTTGGCATCCGGCCACACGTTCGCAGGGTACGCACCCCAGCCCAGCGCCCCAAACCCGAGGAGGGAACCAATGCTGACCGTCGCGGTGCCGGCTCCGCCCGTGAGCGACGTTGCATTGGTAGTGAGATTGGGGGAGCCCGAAGGAGAGGGAATCGGGGTCGGAGTTACTATGGCCACGTAGTATGGTGCGTTGCCGCCGGCATTTCCCGGCCCCCCATCCACGCTGGCCTGACCTACTGTGGTTAAGGCTTCGAGAGCCGTCTGCATTGTCGCAGCCGAAACGTTGTACGGCAGAGGAGGCGTCGTCTGGCCGCTGACGGTTATGGTAAAGGTGCCGCCCGTTGCGGACACCGAAATCGTGATCACCCGGCTGCTGGCGTGGTTTCCTTCCACTGTGACACCGTGAATGTCCCCCAACTTTAGGAGAAAGCCCGTATTGTTCAGTGTCCCTCGATACACGTACACGTTGTCGCAGATGCGAAAATCGCGTCCATTGCAGCCCAGCGCGATCGCGCAGTTGCCGCTGGAAAGTGAGGTGACGGAGTCGAAATAATTGTCCGCGATGACTACGTCATTGCAAATCCCACCGGCAAAGTTATTGAACTGGACGGGGATCTCGCTGACGTAGAAAGTGTTGCCGGAAAGAATCAATTCTTCGGTGCTGTCGGTGTCTGTGTAGTAGCCTCTTCCGGTCGGCAGCCCCCCTGAATACAACGGATGATTGCTATCCACCCCGCAAGAACACCCAGTGATGCTCAGACCTTTCATCCCCGAGTTCCCAAACCCGTGACCGGCACCCTCCGTACGACAATTACGGATCACACCATTCGTGCCGTACGCGAGGCAGGGCCCGTTCGTGTATCCCCCATAAAATAAGTGAGCATAGCACCCCTCGATCACCAAATTGTCTCCTCTTTCCAGCAGGAAGCTGAAGCTTTCGGCTCCGGTACCGATGCCGTAGGTATTGATCGATTCGCAATTGACGACCTTGTTATCGCTGCCATCGAACACCAAGCTCCAGAGTGTATAGCCGGCAGGCAGGGTCGCTGCAAAGGCAGGGTAATTCGCATCGAGCGTCAGGTCGCGAATCTCCACGTTGGAGGCTGAGCCGCCACCGGCGGTGAACAGGACGATGGAAAGGTAGGAGGCTCCAGCAGACGACAACTGAATTACGGTGGAACCAATTCCCGCGCCGAAAACCTTCCACCCATCCTTGACGGGCGTTCCTTCGGTCAGATAAGTGCCCGCCATCAGGTGAATGGTAATGTGGGCAGGGAGGCCCGCCATCAAGGGATCGAACTTGCTGCCCGACCCGTCGAACGGGTCCTCGACCGTGCCGACTCCATCCACTCCATCCGTTCGGACCGCAATCCAGACCTCTTTGTCGGCACCTTTGAGCGCCGGTGTCCCGCTCCAGAAACCATTCGTCAGAGTATTGCCGAGTTGATTAATATCCATACACGCCTTTTAGTTGTTGGGGGTTTTCTCGGCCGTTCCACTTCCACGGCCTCGTTCGGGGATTTCGAAACCAAACTAGGGTGACGACCCAAACCAGTCCAGAAAAATTGTCGGATCGACGGCGGTCGACTGCATCGGTGCCGGCTGCCCTGCGGAAGATGGACTCCGGAGGCGACCGCGCCGTGATGGGCTTTCGCCTGCGCGGATCTCTGGTATGGGATGCGCCCGCACACCTTTCCTCTTTCGCTCCGCGCGAATTCCACGGAAGGTGCGCGGCTCTCCGTGGCCCTTCCACCCGACATCGTCGAGCATCCCCGCGCAGCACCCGCTCCGTTGCTGGAGGATTTGCGCGCCTTGCCGCGGGCCTTCTGGGTGCTCTTTGCCGGCACCTTCATCAACCGCTTCGGCACTTTCGTCTGGCCCTTCCTGACGATCTACCTCACGCGCCGCGGCTACTCGCCCGAGATCGCGGGCGCGGCGATCGCCTGCAGCGGCTTCGGCAATCTTTGCGGCAGCGCGCTCGGCGGCTGGTTGACCGATCGCTGGGGCCGGCGCCACACGATCGTCGGCGGCGCCTTCGCCTCGGCCGCCGCGTACATGCTCCTTTATTTCGCGGGGCCGCTGCCGGACATCATGTTCTGCGTCTTCCTCACCGGCGTCGCGGGCGGCAGCTACAACCCCGCCACGAACGCGCTGCTGGCGGACATCGTCCCCGAGGAACGCCGCCTGCGGGCCTACTCGGCGGTGCGGCTGGCGCTGAATGCCGGCTTCGCGTGCGGTTCCGCGTGCGCGGGCTTCCTGGCGGCGCAGTCCTTCTTCTGGCTCTTCGCCGGCGACGCGCTCTCGACCGCGGCCTTCGCGGTCATCGCCTGGACCTCGCTCCCGCACGGCCTGCGCGCCTCGCGCAGCCAGGCCCCGTGGTCGGCGGCGCTCGCGGACGTGCGCGGCAACCGCGCCTTCCACGCGCTCTTCGTCGGCAGCCTTTGCCTCGGCCTCATCATGGCCCAGTGGTCGACCGCCTACTCGCTCCACGTCCTGAACGTCGCGCCCACCCTCGACCTGGCCGGCCACCGCTGGCACGGCACGGAAATCTACGGCCTGCTCCTCGCGTGGAATGGCGTCTTGGTCGTGGTGATGGAACTGCCGTTGACCGGCTGGATTCTGCGCTTCGAGCCGCGCCGCATGATGGCCGCCGGCTACCTGCTGCAAGGCTTCGGCTTCGCCATGAATTTCTTCTGCCACGACTTCCTCGCGCTGTTCGGGGCGATGACGATTTTCACCCTGGGCGAAATGGCGTGCGCACCCGTCGGCAGCGCTTATCTCGCCAGCGTTTCGCCCGCTGAAATGCGCGGCCGTTACTCCGGCCTGCTCTCGCTCGCCTGGAGCAGCAGCGGCATGATCGGACCGCTCGTCGGCACGCGGCTGCTCGTGTTCCACCCTGCGCTGCTCTGGGGCGGCTGCGCGCTGCTGGGCATCGTCGGCGCGCTCACGATGCTGACGAGCGGGGCCAAGTTGCCCGCGGGGGAGAGAGTAATCAGTAATCAGTAGGGCAGTAATCAGTCCCTGAAACCGCCGTTCGCGGAAGTTCCGCCACTGATTACTGCCCAACTGATTACCGATTGCTTCCGGGCAACGGAGGCTCATTGACGCTCTCCTCACGGCAGGCTACCAAGAGGTTCCCCATGAAAACGACCTTCTTGCTGCTGCTCGTGCTCTGTCTGGGCGCGAACGCCGATGATATCAAGACGAAGGACGGGACGCTGCTGAATGACGCCACGGTCACCGCAAGTGACGCCGCGGGCGTAACGATCGCGCACGCCGACGACGGTATTGCCAAGGTGCCCTTCGATTAATTGCCGGACGAACTGCGCGCCAAGTTCAAGACCCTGCCTGGGAGTGTTTCATCCTCGGCCGCGGCTCCCGCGCAGCCGGCGGCCGAGCAAGCGGTCGCGCGCATGTTAGCCTCCTATATCGAAAAATACAAAGCGGCGGCGAACGATCTGCAAAAATCGAGTCTGCGATCGGGACGCGCCGCGGAGCTGGGAAAGCTGCTGCCGAATCGCACCGCCACCGGCTGGACGGGGACGGTCAAAAAGCTGAAGACCACCGGCGAAGGCAAGGCGATCCTCGAGATCCAACTGGAGGGTTCCAAGGCGATCGTCAGCAACTACGACTTCGGGCAGAGTCATTTGATGGAGCAAAGCTCCCCGCTTTACGCTCGGGCGGCGACCACGGTGGTGGGCGACAAGGTCACGTTCTCCGCCACTTTCCCGGCCGATCCCCGAGACTTCATCAAAGAGACGAGCTTGAGTGAAAGCGGCTCCATGACGGAGCCGGAGTTCCTTGTGACCTTCACCAATCTCGCAAAGGCGGCGCGGTAGCACCGCCGGCGAGCAGCCTGTGGCTCACGCTGTCCTCGCTTGGCCGGCGCCGCCGCTGCGTGATTGACCCCCTGCCCCCGGCCCCGTAGCCTCCGCCCGCTCATGAAGATAGCGCGCGCTTTGATCTCCGTATCGGACAAAACCGGCCTGGCCGACTTCGCCCGGGAACTGGTCGCCATGGGAGTCGAAATCATCTCCACCGGCGGCACCCACGCCCTGCTCAAGAAGGAGGGTATCCCCGCCCGCGAGATTTCCGATTTCACCGGCTTCCCCGAGATGCTCGACGGGCGGGTGAAAACGCTCCACCCGAAGGTCCACGGCGGCCTGCTCTATCTCCGCGAAAACGAGGAGCACTGCGCGCAGGCGAAGGCCCACGACATCCTCCCGATCGACCTGGTGGTGGTGAATCTCTACCCGTTCGAAAAGACAGTCGCGCGCGACGGCGTGACCCTCGAGGAAGCGATCGAGCAGATCGACATCGGCGGCCCCTCGATGCTCCGGAGCGCGGCCAAGAATTACCGGCACGTCACCGTCGTGGTCGACCCGGCGGACTACGAGGACGTGCTCTCCCACATGCGCGACGACGACGGCGCCACGACACTGAAGCTGCGCGAGCGCCTCGGGATCAAGGTCTTCGTCACCACCTCGAAGTACGACGCGGCGATCGCGAATTTCCTCAACAAGGAGCAGGAGACGACCTGCTCGCTCTCCATCTCGGTGCCGTGCGAGGCGCGGCTGCGCTACGGCGAAAACCCGCACCAGAGCGGCGCGCTCTACGGGAAGTTCGAGGAGCGCTTTCAGAAGCTCCACGGCAAGGAGCTCTCTTATAACAACATCCTCGATATCAGCGCCGCCTCCGAGCTGATGGACGAGTTCACCGAGCCGACGGTCGCCATTCTCAAGCACACCAACCCGTGCGGGATCGGCATGGACGAGGACCTGCGCCTGGCTTGGGACAAGGCCTTCGCCACCGACAAGCAGGCCCCCTTCGGCGGCATCATCATCTGCAACCGCGTGCTCACCGAGCCGCTGGCGCGCGCGATTTCCGAGATCTTCTCCGAGGTCATCATCGCGCCCGAGTTCGAGCCCGACGCCCGCGCGTTGCTCCAGAAAAAGAAGAACCTCCGGCTCATGAAAAAGCTTCCCGTGCCGCCGGCGCTGCCGGACGACGAGGAGGATTTGCTCATCCGCTCGGTGGCCGGCGGCCTGCTCGTCCAGAGCCGCGACCGCTCGACCGAGCTGGCCGAGGATCTCCTGGCCAAGGTCGTCACCAAGCGCAAGCCGACCCCCGAGGAGCTGGAGGCGATGCGCTTCGCCTGGCGGACCGTGAAACACGTGAAATCCAACGCGATCGTCTACGCCTCGCGCGACCGCACCCTCGGCATCGGCGCCGGGCAAATGTCGCGCGTCGACTCCTCGCGCATCGCGATCTGGAAGGCGAAAGACGCCGGCCTCTCGCTCAAGGGGAGCGCCGTCGGCAGCGACGCCTTCTTCCCCTTCCCCGACGGCCTCGTCGCCGCGGCCGAAGCCGGCGCGACCTGCGCCATCCAGCCCGGCGGCTCGGTCAAAGACCCCGAGGTCATCGCCGCGGCCGACGAACGCGGCGTGGCCATGGTGTTTACCGGCGTGCGGCATTTCCGGCACTAGCGAGCGATGGACTGCATGGACCCCATGGACTTCATGGACGGCACATCTCCGCGTCCATAGAGTCCATACCGTCAATGCAGTCCATCTTGTCCATCCCACCATGCAACTAGGCGTCAACATCGACCACGTCGCCACGCTCCGGCAGGCCCGCTACGCGGGGCCGGTCGCCTCGCCCAACGCCGAGCCGTGCCTGCTCGCCGCCGCCTCCGCCTGCGAGCGCGCCGGCGCGCGCGGCATCACCGTCCACCTGCGCGCGGATCGCCGCCACATCCAGGACGCCGACGTTTTCCGCCTCCGCGAGAGCATCATCACGCGGCTCAACCTGGAGATGGGCAACACGCCGGAGATCCTGGAGATCGCCCTCCGCGTCGTGCCCGAGGAGGTCTGCCTCGTCCCGGAAAATCGCCGCGAGATCACGACCGAGGGCGGCCTCGACGCCGCCGGGCAACGGGCCGCGCTCGAGCCGACGATCCGCCGGCTGCAAGGCGCGGCCATCCGCGTCAGCCTGTTCATCGAGCCCGACTCCACGCAGATCGAAGCCGCCCGGGAGCTTGGCGCGGAGATCGTCGAGCTCCACACCGGCGCCTTCGCCAATGCGCAGGGGGACCGGCAGGAGTTCGAGTTGCATCGGCTCAAGACCGCCGCCGCCCAGGCGCACCGACTCGGGATTCAGGTCAACGCCGGCCACGGGATCAACTACACGAACATCGCGCTCATCCGCACCATCCCGCACCTGGCGGACCTCAATATCGGCCACTCCATCGTCGCCCGCTCGCTCTTCACCGGCCTGGAAGCCGCCGTCGCGGAAATGCTGCGGCTGATGAGCTCATGACGATCGTCGGCATCGGCGTCGACATCGTGGAGACGGCCCGCCTCGCGCAGTCGATCGAGCGCCACGGCGACCGCTTTCTCGACCGCCTCTTCACCGCCGACGAGCGGCGCTATTGCGACGCCCAGAGCGTCCCGGCGCGCTGCTACGCCGCGCGCTTCGCCGCCAAGGAGGCCGTGTCGAAAGCCTTCGGCACCGGCATCGGCGCGGACATCGAGTGGCTCGACATCGTCGTCCTCCGCAGCCCCGAGGGGAAGCCCTCCATCGAGCTGCGCGGCGCCGGCCGGCGGCTGGCCGAGCGAATAGGCGTGAGCGACGTCATGCTCAGCATGAGCCACAGCGACCACTACGCGGTGGCACAGGTGGTGGCGTGTGGGGCGTAGCGCGTAGAAGCTCCAAAATCCAGGAACCAAGGGCCAATTAAGCTCCAGATTTCAGGGACCAATGACCAAACGTCCGCGGCGGCGCGCTTCGTAGTTTTGAAATTGGCCTTTGGTCCTTTGCCTTCGTTTATTTGGCCCTTGGTGCTTGTGGTTTGGAATCTTCGAACCTTGAGTCCGAAACAGAGTGTGTTAATTTCCCACCGATGAGCACCGTCGCTGAAATCGAATTAGCCATCGAGAGACTCCCTCCGGAGGACGTTCGGGCGCTTCAGGAATGGATCACGAAACGGACTGAAAGAACGATGGGGCGAAAATGGACTTCTGAAGAACTGGTGGAAGCAGCGAACCGGATGGTTGACGAACCCGATCCCGAGCGAGCCGAAGCCTTGAAAGACGAGATCATGAGGGGCTTCTACGGCCTCGCCGATGCCTAAGATCCGCCAGCGGGATGTGCCGTGGGCCGTCCTTCGCCACCTTCTCGATCGTGCGCGGGATCGTGAAATCACCACCGCGCAACTTGGACTTTTGAACGATTGGATCAACACCGAGCCGGAAGTACCCCATGGCCCTTGGTTCAAGCGTTTCCCCGGCATGATCGCCTGCGGAGAAGGTGATCTGCTGAAAACGTTTCTCCGCGTTGGGCAAGCGCCCTCGGGTGAGGAAGTCCGGTAGACTCGTCGCGGGAGTCTTGAGTGCCGAGTCCCGCCTGCGTATTCCTTTCGGATGCGCACACCCTTCGCCTGCCTGCTCGGAGTTTTGGGGCTAACCCTGGCCACCGCCCACGCCGCCTTTCCCCCAAAGGGTTTCGTCGTGCATGAAGGCTCCGAGTCCCCGGACGGACACTACGCGGTGCTCGTCCCGAAGTACGACACGGAACCGCCCGAGGACGACGAAATCGTCAGCCAGGTCGCGGACCTGAAGGCGCGCAAAGTCATCGGCGCCCTGAAGCTCGCGGCCTACTACGCCGGCGCCAACCACCGCGACCTGAAGGTGGTCTGGGCGCCCGACTCCACCTGGTGCGTGGTGGAATTCGACGGCCGCTTCGCCATCGCAAGCCTCTCGGTCGTTGAAATCGAACACGGCAGCCTGCGGCAGGTCCAAATCGACCGGCGCGTCCACGAAATGTTGGCGGAGAAGTTGGCGAATCGAGCCGACGGCGCGGTCGATTCGTCCACGGCCTTCATCCGGCCCGGCGCGGATCGCAGGCTCCGGCTGCGCGTGCTGGCCGACAACAACCCGAAGCGCTTCGACGATCGCAAAACCAAATGCGCGCTGTTTCAAGGAACGTACGATCTCGCGGCGCAAAAGTGGACGATCACCGACGCCCGCTCCGTCTCGGAGGACCAGAGTGATGAACTCATGTCCGCGTACCGCCCCCTGGACCCGCAAGGCCTTGTTTTCAACGGCGAAGCCGACCGCGCCAAATGGCTCGACGACCAACTCAACGCCGTCTACGGCGCGCTCCGCCTCCTCCTTCCACCGGCGCGCTTCGCCGCCGTGAAAGAAGAGCAAGTCGCCTGGCTCAAAGCGCAGCCGAAGGAGGCCTCGGCCAAACAGCGCAGCGCCGCCTGGACCGCGCGGATCAAAGTCCTTGACCAGCTTCTCTGGTAGCCGCGGCGGCCTGCTCAGCGCTCCCACTTTTCCTCGATCGGGACGTGGAATTTCCGCCGCAAATGCAACAGCCGGGGCGTTTGGCTCATCGCCAGGACGATCGCGAGCGCGGGCAGCAGCAGCCAGATCTTCGGCGCCACCGGCCGCGGATACGCGGGCTGCATGCCGGCGGCCAGCAGCCGGTCGTACAGGTGCGGGTGCGTCTGCGCTTTGCCGCGCATCACGGCGGGCACGAGGTTGTACTCGTAGATCTTCTCCAAGGCGCGCGCATAGGTCTCCCCGCCGGCGGCGGAGGCGAGCGCGGCGGCATCGGCGCGCCGCTCCATGCGCTGGGAAAAGCCGCGCAGGAACCGCGAGCCGAGCCAAAGGATGAGCGCGGCGCCGAGGAAGCCAAGGGCGCCGAGCCCGTCGATCCACGCCGGCGCCGTGAAGTAGGGAAAGAACAGGAACAGCCCGGCGCTGCGGGCGAACTTTTGTCGGAAGCTTTCGCGCAGATGCGCCAACTCATGCGCGACCACCGCCCGCACCTCGTCATCGGTCATCAGCTCCAGGCACTTGGGCGTGAACGCCACCGCCCGCGCGTTGATGAACGCATACGCATTCGCCACCTCCCAGTGCAGCAGGTAGACCGCGGGCATCCGCATCCCCTCGCCTTCCGCGACCTCGGCGACCATCAGGACGAGCTTCGCCGGCGCCTTCGTCAGCACACGGAAGAGGCGCGCGAACGGCAGCGCCGCGCCCAACTGCAGCGCGAGTACCGCGAGGAACCCGCCCACGACAATCGCGATCGCCGCCGGCCCGTGGTCGTATCGGGCGAGCACCAGCGCCATGAGGATCAGCGTGACGAACCCGGCGCGCAGCAAGAGGAAGGTGACCGCATACTCGACGGCCACCGAGCGCCAGGTCACGGGCCGCCGGAGGATCCGGCGCGCGGGCCGCAGGATCGCCGCCGTCCCGCCGAGAAACGCGGCGAAGCCGAGCACGGCGGAAGCGTACGGGTGCGGCGCAAACCGCTGCGCCTGCCAGGCCGTCAGCGCGCCGGCGCACAGCGGGCCGAGTGAATTCAACAGTCGCCCGCACCAAGCCAGCCGCGCGCGCTCGCTCCAGTGCGCGTCGGGCGCCGCACGCCGCCACGGCCGGAGCGCGACCCACAACGCCACTGCCTGCCCCAGCGCGCACGCGACGAAAACCAGCACCGCCTGGATCAGGAGAAGGATCATGTTTGCGCGAGTTCGCGCCCCTCCTCCGTCTACTTCGCCAGCTCCGGCAGCTCCATGAAGGCGTAGCAAAAGAGATGCAGCACGTGCATCTGCCCATCCTCGACCCGCCCGTAGTGGGTGTCGTCGATCATGATCACCTCATCCGCCAGCTCCGCCGTGCGGCCGCGTTTCGCCCCGACGAGCGCGATCGATTTCAGCCCATGCTCCTTCCCCCACTCGAGCGCCTTGACGAGGTTCGGCGAGTTGCCGCTCACGCTGACCGTGATCAACACGTCGTCCGCGCGGCCGTAGTTCGTGAGCTGCCGCGTGAAGACGTCGTCGTACGAGTAGTCGTTCCCGATCGCCGTCATCCAGCTCACGTTGTCTGTCAGCGAGAGGACGCGAAAGCGCTTCCCGAGTACGTCGGACGAGCCCTTGCCGAGATCGGTCGCAAAGTGCGAGGAATTCGCCGCGCTGCCGCCGTTGCCGCAGATGAAAATCTGCCGATCAGCGCGCCACGCCTGGCGCAGCATTTCGATTCCACGGGCCACCGCCTCGGTCGGGATGGAGTCGGTGACGCGCTTCTGCGCTTCGAGGTAATTGGTGATCCAAGTCTGCATCGCACCAACATGAGGAAAGAAGCGGGCGCGCGCAACGGGAGAAGTGTCGGCGAAGTAATCAGTAAGCAGTCGGCAGTAAACAGTCCCGAGCGCGCCGCCGCTCGGTCGCCGGCCCTCCCCCGGTTCGCGGCCCGAGCCTGTTGAGACCGCCGTCGCTGACTGATTACTGCCCACTGCTTACTGATTACTCCCCCTTCCGTCCAACAACCGTTTACGCGCCGCCTCCCGATGCTTTTTGAAAGGCGCGCGGCGGCAACAGCGCCGCCGGCGACCGTCCACGACAGCCATCTGCAACCAATATGAGCACAAATACAACCGCCACACTCAATGACCTGATCGAGACCCTGAAAGAGGGCGAGGAAGGCTTCCGCTCCGCCGCCCACGACGCACATTCGCCCGACCTGAAATCGCTCTTTAGCGACTACTCGAACCAGCGCGCGCAATTCGCCGGCCAACTCCAGGAACTCGCGAGGAGCCTCGGCGACTCCGATCCCGCGGACAGTCCCTCGTTCGCCAGCACCCTCCACCGCGGCTGGATGAACGTCAAAGCCGCCTTCACCGGCCACGACGATCACGCGATCCTCGAGGAAGCCGAGCGCGGCGAAGACGTCACCAAGCACGCCTTCGAGGACGCGCTCAGCGCCGATCTGCCGCCGAGCGTCCGGCAGACCGTGATGATGCAAGCCGACGCCGTCCGCGCCGCGCACGACCGCGTGCGCGATCTCCGCGACAGCCTTATCCACTAAGCCCGTCAACCAGACACCGCGAAGAGCGCGAGCCTCCGTGAGGGGCTCGCGCTTTTTTGTGGGGGTCGTTGGTCGTACTCCCGCTCTTGCTCCTGCTCTTGCTCTGCTCGTAATCGACGCCCGTCGCGCGAGGGGACGAATCGATTCCGAGCCGAGCAGGAGCAGGAGCAAGAGCAAGAGTACGACCACCCCCACTCGTCCCCTATTTCCCCGACCCCTTCCGCGGCCCGTACGCCCACTGCGCGGCCCCCAACTCAATCGCCCCCAAATCCGGTGCTTGGCCGGCAAAGCCGTCGGTGAGATTCGGGAACGCGAGGCCGGCGTCCACGGCTTTGCTGCCGGGGCGCAGGCGCAGATCGAGCGCGGGCAGCGGAGTGTTCGTGCCGGAGGGAAGTTCGCACTTCTCGAAAATGTCGAAATCGAGCAACACGCCGTGATGCTCGTACGGCGTCGATTTGACGAACTCCGCAAACGAGGAATAGGTCCACTCGAGGTTCAGCTTCTTGCCGATGGGGCCAATCGTCGGCACGGAGAAGCGCCAGTAGATCTGTCCCCGCTCCTTGCTGTCGAACCACCGCCAGCCGTTGTAATCCAGCATCGTCGTCTCGGGCGTCGGCGTGCCGCTGGCGATGACGCGGCCCTGTTCACCGCTGCCGAGGAAGAGGTTGTTGAAGATGCGCGCGTTTTGCCACATGCGCGAGAGCTGGCCGGCGCTGCCCCAGCAGACGAACGTATTGTTCACGATATACAGGCCGGCGGGATATTGCTCCGGCTTGATGGGATTGCGGGTGCAATTGAAGACGATGTTGCGCCAGACGTAGGCCGGTCCGCCGTTGATCGGCTGCATGGAGATCCCGTCGAAGACGTTCCAGATGAAATTGCGAAACGCGCGCACGTTGTGCATGCCGTAGTCCAGCTCGATGGCGTCGTCGCCGCAGGCGCTGAATTCGTTTTCGTAAATGTCGCACGCGCAGTTCCAATGCTCCGGGTCCGTCTCGGGCCGCCGGCCGTAGAGATCGACCCCGTCCCAATAGCCGCTGAAACGGTTGTGGCAAACGACGTGCCCCTGCCCTTGCATCCAGACCGCGTGGCTGTCGTTGCCCCGCGCACCGTGCGGATGCCACTCGGGAAAGTTCCCGATGAACTCGCTGTCGGTGATGTAGAAATCCCGGCAGCTCCCGTGCAGCGCGAAGATGGGATAGTTCGAGCGCTCGAACTTGCACCGCTGGACGACGAGCCCCTGCATGCCCTGCTGGCGGCCGGCGTAGATCAGGTGCTCGGCTTCGCGAAAGGTGAGCCCCTCGAAGAAGTGATGGGACGCGGCCTGGCAGTCGATCAGCTTCAACGCGCCGCCGCCGTCAAACACCGCCTCGCCATCGCCCGCCGCGCGAATGACGAGCGGCCGTTCCGCCGTCGCCGCCTTGTCGAGCACGTAGTCGGTGCGCTCTTTCTTCTCCGCTTTCGGCACGGAATAGACGCCGCCATGCACGAGCACGACATCGCCCGGTTCCGCCTGCGCGTAGGCCGTCGCGAGACCGGTGAAGGCCGGCGTCTCCTTCGCGCCGGCGAACTGCGGCGGGTAGACGTGGAGCTTGCGCCCGCCCTCGAAGGCGACCGGCTCGCTCCGGGTTTTCACGGTCAGCACCTTCTCGGCTCCGCCGCCGTCCGGGTCTTTCATGGTGAGCTTCACCTCGTACTCCGTGCCGGGGGTGAGGTCGAGGATGCTGCCGGCAAAGAGATTCGGCGCCGTCCAGCGCAAGTTGTCATCGTCCTGCCCGATGACTTCGCCCTTGAGGCGCAAAAGCGGCAGCGCGGTCCGCCATTCGCCCTTGCCCTGCGCACGATACGCCACCTCCACCGTGGCATTGCGATTGTCATCGCCCTCGATCGCCCACCGGAAACCGAGACAGAGCAGCGTGGGCCGCTCGACGAACACCTCGCCAGGTTTGATCGCGTCCTCGGCGTGGGCCAGGGCTGCGGCCGCGAGCAGGGAGGCGAGACAGACGGAGAGGGTGCTTTTCATTTGGGGGTGCTTTGATTCCATCTCGTCTTCGCGCAAAAACAAGTCGGCGTGGTCCGCACAGTCCCTGTGCGGCTCCCCCACCCGACCGCACAGAGGACTGTGCGGACCACGAGCCGGCGCGCATTCCACCTTGCCTCCCGAAGCGCGCGTCGCGTAAAACCACCCAATGCAACCCCGCCTGCTCCGCCTGCTTGCGCTCACCAGTGCCTCGTCCCTCCTCGCGACTGGCTGCGCGCCGGTGACTCCGGGAGAAACCAGCGGGCCCGGGCCCTTCAGCGGAGCGAACGCGCAGCTCGCGGCGGGGAACATCAACCGCGCGGGCACCGCCAACACCGCCGAGCGCCTCGCCACCGGCGCGCCGACGAACGTGGCCGTGGTCGGCGTGACCGCGGTCATCGCGAAACACCAGGCGAGCGCCCGCCAGCGCGAGGTCGCCCAGGCGCGCGCCAAGGCCGTTTACCAGAAGCTCGTCGCCAAGCAGAAAGCGAGCGCCCAAGTCTCCACCCACCCGCCGGCGCCCAAGCCCAAGCATCCCCAGGCCGGCGCCAAGCCGACGCCGGAACCGCAGGTGGCGGAGATCGGTTTGAACGGCCCACGCAAGCCGCGTCCGTACCGCATCCCGCGCTACATCGCCGTCGAGACCGAGAAGAACGCGCAGGACGCCCCCGGCACCAAAAAGGCCGTCATGATCTGGGATACCCAGGCGCAGGAGATCGTCGGGAACAACGTCTACGACATCGGCACCCCGCCCGCGGTCGGCAGCACTTCGCGGTTCGAGACGTTCTCGGCGGAGTATGTCGGCGCCGGCCTGTAACCCACTGACTCCCGAGCCACTGCGCGCCGCGTCCCAATCTTCCTCTTCCTCTTAATCTTCCTCTATCGACTCGCTCCACCATCTTTGTCCGTCCTCACCGCGCTCCTGCATCCAGACAAAGATGGTGGCGCGTGGGGATAGAGGAAGATTAAGAGGAAGAGGAAGA
>DASYIS010000476.1:0-12582 GCA_035997375.1 Chthoniobacteraceae bacterium | reverse complement strand
GACACCGTCCGTCCGGCGCGTATGCGCCTTGGCCCCGCCGGCCGCACAGGGGACTGTGCGGACCACAAGCTTGTCGGCGCTACTGCTTCAACTTTTGCAAGGTCACTCCGCCGGCCCAGAGCTCGTTGGTGGCGGGGTTGAAGCGCAGGACGAGCGGCTTGACGTAGGGGAGGTTGCCGGTGATGTCCTGCCAGGTCGCGCCGGCGTCGCTGCTCTGGTAGACCGCCCCGTTGTTGCCGCCGTCCCACGTCACGGCGGAGACCCAGAGCACGGCGGACCGGCGCGGGTCGGTCTCGATGCCGACGACGGTGCGGTCGCCGGTGAATTTGGTGAGCTGTTTCCAAGTGGCGCCGTGGTCGGTGCTGCGCCAGAGATTTTTGCCGCCGCAGAGGATGGTGCCGTCGCCGGTCACCATCATGTTGAAGACCCATTGGTCGTGCGGGAAAACCGATTTCCACGTCGCGCCGCCGTCCTCGCTGCGATGCAGTCCGCCATTCGCCCCGCAGGCGGCCCAGTAGAGGCGCTGCGAATCCGTCGGGTCGACGGCGAGGCCGTAAAACATGCGCCGGCTCGCGGGCTGGCTCGGGAGTTGCGCCCAGGTTTTTCCGCCGTCCTGCGACTTGAAAATGCCGCCGCCGCCTTTCCCGTTTTCGGGGTCGCCGTCGAGGCCGAGATAGACGATTTGCGGATTCTTCGGATCGACCGCGAGGGCGCGCGGGTGGCCGACGCCCCACATCGTATTGGCGCGCAGGATGGTCTCCGGCAGGCCCGCCTTGACGATCTGGTAAGTCTTGCCGGCGTCGTCGCTGCGGATGACGCGCGGCGGGTATTTCACGTCCCACGGACTGCAAGTGGCAATCACACGGTCGACGCCGTTGAGGTTGTCGATCGCGAGCCGCCAGTTATGGCCGATGAATTCCGGCAGGTACTTGGGCGGCCAGAGCTGGTGCCACGATTTGCCGTCGTTTTCGCTGACGAACGTCCCCTCATCCATGACCGAGGCGTAGGCGCGCGGCCCACTGAAGCGAATGTCGGTAATGCACGAAATATCCGCGCCGGCGCAGCGCTCCTGCCAGGTCTGCCCGGCGTCCTCGCTGAGGCAGGGGCGCCAGTTGTTCGAGCAGAAAAGCTCCTTCGGATTCAGCGGATTGATGGCAATATTCGTCGGCGTGCTCAGCGGCGTTTTGCCTTCCTTGCCGTCCACATAGGTCGGGTCGCCCACGGTGTCGCAGAGGATGGTGGAAGACTTCGTCCAGCTCTTCGCGCCGTCGTGCGAGTAATAGAAACCGCCGTTCCAGCCGGCGGCGCCGATGGCGTAAACGTCGAGTGCATTCGCCGGCGAGACGGCGACTTCCGTGATGCTGAGGCCGCTCCCCAAGCCTTCCGAAGCCTTCGCCCACGTCTGCCCGTCGTCGGTCGATTTCCAGACGCCGTCGGCGTAAAAGGAAGCGTAGATCGTGTTTGCATCGGTCGCGGAAAACGAGGCGGAAGAGGCGCGCTTCGGCGTCGGCAGTTCCTTCCAGCTCCGGCCGCCGTCGCGGCTCATGACCAGGCCCGAGTCATCCGTGGCGACCAGGACGTTCGCGGGCGCTTTCGGTGAAATCGCGACACTGTGGTACGCGCCGGCGGTTTCGCCTCCGCCGACGCGCACGTTGCCGTACGTCCGCGCAGACTTGTCGGCGGCAAAGTCGCGCACCGTCGCTTTCGCGGTGCCGAACACGAACCAGACTCGGCCGAGGCGCGCCACGGACGCCGCGGTGGGGAGCGCGCCGACGGCGCTGAAATCGACGCGATTCACCGTGCCCCAATCGGGCCCGCCGGCGAGGGCCTTCGCCTGGTCGGGATTCTTCTTCGCGTAGGCCTCGTCGAGCACGAAGTCGCCCGTCTTCAGGACGACTTCCTGCAACTGATCGGAGGCGTAGAGTTCGTGCAAATTCTTCGAACGAAAGGTCGCGCCCTCCGCCGTCTGCACCGAGACGAAGGCTTTGTCCGGGTGGCTCTGGTCGCCCTTGAAAGTGAAACCGAAGCCGGTGCACTCCGCCCCCTTCTTATCCGCGGGAAACACGAGCGGCAGCCAGGCGCCGCCGAAGAAGTCGCCGTTCACCTTGCCAAACTGGACGCGCAGGAAGGCCGCATCCTCGGACGAGGCGCCCTTTTCATAGACGACTTTCCAGGTCTCGCCGCCATCGGTGCTTTTGTACGCCTTGCCGGCGGGGCTCGCGGCGTAGACGATTTTACCATCCGTGGGATCGACCGCGATCGCGCGGATGCTCTTCCCCTTCTCGCCGGTGATGCGCAGCTCCTTGTGCCCCGTCTTCGGCAGCAGCTTCCAGTGCTCGCCGGCGTCGAGGCTCTTGCACAGCCCGCCCTCAGTCGCCGCGTACACCGTCTGCGGATTCACGCGATCCACCGCCAGCGAGAAGACGCCGTAGTTCGCGAGCCCGTTGTTAATGAGCCGCCAGGTGCGGCCGTGGTCCTCCGACTTGTAGACGCCGGCCACATCGCCGCCCATGTAGATCACGCCGGCCTGCGTGGGATGATACGCCGCCGCATAATAGAAGCCGCCGCCACCCCAGCCGCACGGCTCCCATTTCGCGGGAACCTCGGCGGCGCGGATGGTTGGCAATGTCGCGACTGGCAGCAACGCGACCGAGCAGAAGAGAGAGAGAAGGCGTTTCAAGGTGAGAAGGAGAGTGGAGGGGAGGTCGAATATCGGAGCGCGCGGCCACGATGACGAGCGCGAAGCGCAGGAGCGCAAGTTGTGGGAATTTTCCTCGATGGCATGTCGGCGGAGGGATGAAACTGCGGCTTGGAGTTTCGACCGGAGACGTGGTAGAGACGGTTATGCAGACTCTCGTCGACGAGCCTTTGACGCTTTCACCGGAGGAGCAAACGGCTTTCAACACGGCGCGTTGGGCCGAGTTGGTGGCCGACCCCCAGTGGCAACGGTGGGAAGGCCGAATCGAAACCGATGAATACGGAAATGTGATTATGATGCCGCCACCCCAGGTCATTCATGCGACTGCAGAGTCTGAGATTGTGGTCTTGCTTCGGCAGTTACTAGGCCGCGCCGTTCTCACCGAATGCCCCATTTCCACCATCGAAGGCGTGAAATCAGCGGATGTCGCGTGGATGTCGAGTGAAGCGCATGCAAAGGTGAAAAATGCGCCGTGCCTGCCGGCGGCACCTCCGATTTGCGTCGAGGTACTTTCGCCCAGCAACAGCCGGCGCGAAATGATCCACAAGAAGGCGCTCTATTTCAAAGCGGGTGCGGTGGAGGTCTGGTTTTGTGATCGGAAAGGGAAGATGACGTTCCATCTCTCGCCGGACGACGCGGGGAGCGCGACCTCCCGCTTCTGCCCGAAGTTCCCGGCTCAGGTTGAACTGTAAGTGTGCGGCTTGGTGGATGACCCTTTTTCGAACGCCGTCATCGCAAAGTGACGGCGTTTCTGTTGGGATGTGCGCCTCTTCCCATGAATCGCCCACTTCTCGCCGCGCGCTCCGGTTTCATCATGCTGCTCTTCCTGCTCGCGGTCGACGGCCGCGCCCAGCAAACCGCCGCCCAACTCGCCGAGGCCGAACTCCCGTCTCTGGTCGCCATTTACAAAGAGCTGCACGCCGCGCCCGAGCTCTCGATGCACGAGGAACAGACGGCGGCCGTCATGGCCAGGGAGCTGCGCGCCGCCGGCTGCGCAGTGACCGAGCACGTGGGCACGTACGACAAGCCCGGGCTCACCTGCTTCGGCGTTATCGGCGTGCTGAAGAATGGCGCCGGCCCGACGGTCGCGGTCCGCACGGACCTCGACGGCCTGCCCGTGCTCGAGGAGACCGGGCTGCCGTACGCGAGCAAGGTCTTCACCACCAATGACGAGGGGCGCCGCGTGCCGGTGATGCACGCGTGCGGGCACGATACGCACATGGCGGCGTTCATCGGGACGGCGCGTCTGCTCGCGCAGACGAAGAGCTCATGGCACGGGACGGTCGTCTTCATCGGCCAGCCGGCGGAGGAGTCGGTGAACGGCGCGCGCGCGCTGCTGAAGGGCGGGCTTTACACGCGCTTCCCGAAGCCGGATTTCGTGCTCGGCATGCACGATGAGCCGGAACTCGCCGCCGGCCAGCTCGGCTTCACCGAGGGCTATGCGTTTGCGAGCTCCGACGCGATCGATGTCCTCGTCCACGGCATCGGGGGACACGGCGCCTATCCGCACAAAACCAAGGATCCCGTGGTCCTCTCCGCGCAGATCATCACCGCGTGGCAGACGATCGCTTCGCGCCAGAACAACCCGCTCGACCCGCTCGTGATCTCCGTCGGGTCGATCAGCGGCGGCACGCGTTACAACATCATTCCCGACGAGGTGAAAATGCAGCTCACCCTCCGCACTTACAAAAAGGAGGTGCGCGAGAAAGCACTGGCGGCCATCCAGGAAGTGGCGACGGGTTGCGCCATCGCGGCCGGCCTTCCCTCCGACAAGATGCCCGAAGTCCGCGTGCGCGACGAGGGCGGCACCCCCGCGACCTACAACAACCCCGATCTGACGAGGCGGATCGCCGGCGTCTTCCGCGAGACGTTCGGGCCGGAGAACGTCATCCAGCGCGAGCCGCAGATGGGCGCCGAGGACTTTACCGAGTACAGCCTGCCCGATCACTCGATCCCGGCCTTCATGTTCCGCTTCGGCGCGGTCGATCCGGCAAAAGTCGCCGAGGCGAAACGGACGGGCGCCTCGCTGCCGGGCCTGCACTCCAGCAAGTTCGCGCCGCTGCCCGAGCCGGCGATCCGCACGGCGATGCGCGCGATGACGGGGGCGGTGCTGGAACTGCTGAAGAAGTAGGAACACCACGGTGCGCAGCCGAAACAATTTAGCTTTTGCCCGCCCAAGGCCCGTATGGCATCCTGCATCCATGCCGTCTCTCGTGATCGACCTAACTCCATCGGAGGAGCAGACCGCCTTCAATCTGCAGCGATGGGCGGAGATTCATGCGGACCCTGAATTCCAGAATTATCAGGGACGGATCGAAACGGATCGTTACGGCAATATCATCATGAGCCCTCCCGCCAATTTTCGTCATGGCCGGTTTGGTTCCGTGATCTCGCGAAAACTCGAGGACTTGATGCCGCACGGGATCGGTACTCACGAAGCTCCGATCAATACGCCGGACGGCGTGCGGGTGGCGGATGCCGTTTGGGTTTCGCTGGAACGGCTCGACGAGGCGGAGACGCTCCTCTGCCTCCAGCAGGCGCCGGAGATTTGCGTCGAGGTGCTTTCTCCCCGCAATCGGTTGACCGAAATGAAGGACAAGAAGACTCTCTACTTCGCGGCGGGAGCGATCGAGGTCTGGTTCTGTGACCGAAAGGGCCGCCTGACCTTTTTCCTCAACGCGGAGGATCCCGGCCGTGAGCGTTCAACGTTCTGCCCTGCCTTTCCCAACGACGTCTCTGCATTGACCCGCCTGCCACATCGACGGGGTGAATAATTCCGTTGGTGCTAAGGCCGGTTGTGCTACGTTCCCCCTCCAACACTTTATGGAAAAACCTCAGATTACTGCGTGGCTGAAGACTCAATGCGGGTGGAGCGCGGGCGTGCGCGCCGTGCTCAAGAAGTACGACCTCCCCTTCGAGGACAAGGACATCATCCAGAATCCCGCCTTCCGCTGGGAGATGGAGCAGAAGAGCGGCCAGTCGCTCTCGCCCTGCGTCGAAATCAACGGGCGGATGCTGCCCGACATCTCGGGCGAAGAGGTCGAGCAATACCTGAAGGCCGAGGGCCTCGTCGGCCAGACGGACAAGGAGACGAACGTCCCGCTCAACCGCGCCTGCTCCGACGAAGAGCACGCCGCGATGCGCGCCGGCGCGCCGCTGCAGTTCAAGGCGTGAGCCGGACTCTCCCATCATTCCCATTCTTCTCATGCCTCCCATGGGAAGAATGCGAAGAATGGGAAGTTATGTGACCTGTTACGGCAGCGCCGCGCCCCGGCCTGCCACCAGCAGCCGGTACCACTCCTCGCGGCTGAGCTCGAGCTCCGCCGCGCGCGCCGCTTCCCAAATGCGGCGCGGCTGCGTGCTGCCGACGATCGGCACGATGCCCGCCGGGTGTTTCAGCAACCACGCGAGCGCCACCGCCATGCGCGGACCTCCGCGCTCTCCCGCGATGCGGTCGAGCTCCGCCAGCGCGGCGGCGGGCTGGTAGGCGGTCTGCCCGGGAAGGAGCTTGGCCGCGCCTTCCGCGAGCAGCCCGCCGGCGAGCGGACTCCAAGCCAGCGGCGTCATGTGGCCGGCGAGGCATTGATCCAGCGCGCCATCCTCGAGCGAGCTCTGCTGAAGCAGGCTGACCTCGATCTGGTTGGCGATCAGCGGTACGCTGCACCGCTTCTGGAGCAGCGCCACCTGCGAGGGGCGGAAGTTGCTCACGCCGAATTCGCGCACCTTGCCCGCGTGCCGCAACTGGCTGAAGGCCTCCGCCACCTCGTCCGGATGCAGCAAAAAATCGGGGCGGTGCAGTTGGTACAGATCGATCGTCTCGATCCGCATCCGTCGCAGCGAGTCTTCACACGACCGGACGATGTGTTCCGCCGAGGCGTCGTATCGATAGGGAGCCCCCTCCCCCGGCTCGCCGGCAAAGCGAATGCCGCACTTGGTCGCGATCACAATCTTCTCCCGCAACCCGGGCAGCTCGCTCAGCACGCGGCCGAACGCCTCCTCGCTCCGCCCGCGGCAATAGATATCCGCGAGATCGAACAGCGTGTACCCCGCCTCGACCGCCGCATCGATCGCCCCGCGCGCCGTCGCGAGATTCGTCGCGTCGTCCGCCGCTTCCGCGATGCGCCAGCAGCCGTAGGCGAGGCGGCTGACGTGGAGAGGACTCGTGCCGAGAGGGTGGTTGGATTGCATGGTCGGAGTGTCGCGGCAGCACCGCAAAGGTGTCCATCCCGCAGTCCGCCACCGACAGAAAATCGCCTTGGCACCGAGTAACACCGCGCGCGTTGGACTTCATCCGAAGGAAGAAGGTCATGGCTGGAAGTCGCATCGTCACGAGCGGCTTGTCTCGCGGGGTTTACTGTGGTAGCGGATTGGCATGACTCAGATCGCTCTGGAACTTGATGAGCGTTTACGCCGGCTCGATGCGCGGACTGCCGAGCGCGTCGAAAGCGTTGTGCGTGAAGTTCTCGCCCTGACCGGGTCGAAAGAGGAGCCGAAGGATGAGCTTGGCTATCCACTCGGCTATTTCGAATCCACCGCCGGCAGCTTTGCCAAGGAGCCACTTGAACGGCCGGTCGCTCTTCCTTTCGAAAACCGGGAGGTCTGGTGATCCGTCCGTCGCCGCTCAGCCAAAAAGATCCCCCTGCGTGAGCCGCACGATTGGCGCAGCTGGCGCCATCGGCACCGCGACCGGCGCCGCCTTCCCCGCCTCCAAGCGAATCTCCTCGAGCAGCCCCTTGAACTCGCACCGCTCGAGCACCGTGATCAGGTCCGCGTAGCGCGGGCGGACGAGCAGTTCTTCCAGCGGCACGGGCAGCGGGAGATCGAGGTCGAGGCGGACCATCTCGCGGTTTTGCACGATCTGCTCGCGGGCGGCTTTCAGCTTTTCGCGGAGGCCGTCTTTCTTGACGGAATCGAGGCCGGCCAGCAGTTGCTCCGTGCTCCCGAATTCCTGCACGAGCGCGGCCGCGTTCTTTGGACCAAGCCCGGGGACGCCGGGGATGTTGTCGACGGAGTCGCCGATGAGCGCGAGCACGTCGCCGATCTGCTCGGGGGCGACGCCCCACTTCGTCCGCACGGAGGCCGCGCCGAGCAGCGCGTGGGTGTCCTTCGGGGTGGCGAGGTCCGTCTTGTTGGTCGTGTAGACCCGGACGCGGTCGTCGACGAGCTGGAAGAGATCCTTGTCGTTGGTGGCGAGCACCACCTCGTGGCCCAGCCGCCGCGCGGCGCAGGCGTAGGAGGCCATCAGGTCGTCAGCCTCGGTATCCTCCAGCGAGACGCCGGGGAAGCCGAGGAATGGGACGACCTCGTCCTGGATGCAGTCGCACTGCGGCACGAGCAGGTCGGGCATTTCGACCCGCTGCTGCTTGTAGGCCGGCTGCATCTCCGTGCGGCGCTTCGGCAGGCCGCGATCCCAGACCACGGCCGCGAGGTCGGGCGACAGGTCCTTCATCATGCGCCGCAGCGTCTTGATGAAGCCATAGATGGCGTTCGTCGGCTCGCCCTTCGAGTTGCTCAGCTTCTGGATGGCGAAGAACGAGCGGTAAACGTAGTAGTGGCCATCGACGAGCAGCAGCTTCATGAGGGAAGACAATGGGACAATCCGCCCGTGAGACAATCCGAATGACCGGGCCGCCCGGGAGCGCCTACCGAATCCTTCCGCGCAGGAAGTCCTCGACCTTGCCCGCCCACACGCGGGCGTCTTCGTTCCGGTAATGCACGCCGTCGCCGCCCGTCTGGCCGGCGATGTACGTGGTCATGGGCTTGCCGTTTTTCACCTCGGTGTAGCCGTACTTGTTGGAGGCGGTGCAAATCAGCTGTTCCACGTTCCGCTCAGTCCCGCTGGTGTAGCGGGACGAATCGGGCGGCGGGATCCAGAAGACCTGTTTGACGCTCCGCGCGGAGCGCAGTTGCGCGTCGAACTTCGCGAGGATGGCGCGGTACTTCGGCTCCTCGGCGGCGAAGTTCTTCGACTCCAGCCCGTCCATCCAGTTCGTGCCGAGCTGGATGATCACGACGGAGGGCGTGTGGTACGCGAGCAAATCTTCCAGCTTGGGCGTGACCGTGGGGTTCGGTTTATGACCGTCGGTGAAGTCCGTGAAGTACTTCTTGAGCGGGGTGGTGGCGCGGTAGCCGCACTTGGTGACGAAATCCGGTTCGCCCCGGAGCCAGCTCTCTGGCGAGGAGCCGCACGAGGCATAGAGCGCGACCCGGCCATAGTGGCGCTGGAGGAATTCCTGCATCGAATCGCCGAACCCGCCGACGCTCATCGAGTCGCCGATCATCAGGATCTTGACGGGGTCCTTTTTCGCGAGAGCGGACTTCGCGCCCAGACTCATGGTCGCGGAAGCGATCGCCGGCTCCACCGCTTGCAGCGGCGATTGCGCGACGGCGGCGACGAGCGCCGCCAGCGCGAGCTGCGCGGGGCGGCCGGTGATTTTCGGGCGCAACACGGTCGCCGGGGACGAGGCGCTGTGCAGGGCGCGGGGCGGCGTCGCGAGGAGACAGAGGGCGGCCAGCAGGCCGGGCGTGCTCGGGCGCCGGGAAAACAGGAAGGGCATCGTCGGCAGTCGGGAGAGGCTAGGGTTGGTGACCTGGAAAGCGCGCCTCGTCCGCCAATTGGATGTACGGAAGCAGATCGATCAACCCGGAATCGTCCTTCGGCTTCGCCGTCGACCACGGCGAGCTCTCCTGGAGCTCGTGGACGTTCAGCTCGTACGTCTTGCCGATGCGCAGCTTGTCGAGCGGCTGGCTCACGTTGCCGATGTACGCCGGGTGCATGACCACGATCTTGGGATGCGGGTACTCACCCTCGGTCACCTTCTGCACTTCGTAGACGAAACCGACGATCGCCTCGTTGTAGGGCTTCAGTTGCTCGATCGGCATCGGCTTGGTCTTGCTCACCAGCCTGGCGGTGAGATGCACGGCCGTCGGGTCGTTTACGTTGGGCTTGCCGACCGGCTTGGCGACCGCGATTTGCTCCGCGGGGAGGCCCGGCGGACGCGCGAGCGCCAGCGGCAGCGGATGCGCCGCGAGATCGCGCTGCACGATGTCGTAGACGCGGTCCGCCCACTGGTCCATGTCCTGCCCGATGAAGTGCTCCTTGTCCGGCTCCATGTGCCGGTACGGGAAACTCACGAGCTGCCGGCTGTCGATCACCTTGGCCATCGGCCCGACCAGCGCGGTGATTTGTTGGATGACGAAATCCTGCACTTCCGGGGAGACGCGGCCGGAGGTCGGCGAGGCGACCCAGTAGATGGCGCGCGGCGGCTGCGGCAGCTTGAGGATCTTGGCCAGGAAAGGCTGGATCTGGCTGCGCAGCATCGGGACGTGATGCTCGGGCTGCACCGTCTTTCCGTCGCGGAAGAGGCTGAAGAGGTTCGTGCCGGTCTGGAGGATGAGCACCTCGGGCGAGGCCTTGGCGAAGAGATCCTCGAGCTTCGGCACCGGGTAGGCCTTCGGCTTGCCCTTCCCCATCCCGTAGGTGTCTTGGAAACTCGCCGGCTTCTTGCCGGCGGCAACCGGGTCTTCGATCGTCCAGAAGCCGCAATACGTCTTGAGGCTGCCATACGGCGGCTCTTTCATCCAGCTCATCGGCACCGTGCCGCACGCCATGTAGGTATTGGTGGAGCGGACGTTCGTCGACTCGCGAAACCGCTTGTCCAGCCGGCTGCCAAAGCCGCACAACGCGAGGCTGTCGCCGAGAATCATCACGCTCATCGGCTCCTGCACCACCGGCTTCACGGGCGCGGGCACCGGGATTTTCACCGTCGGCGGCCGGCGGAAGAGCGAGGCCATGTCGCCGCCGCCGATCCGCGCGACACCGGCCTCGAACGACCACGGTGCCACCAACCGGGTGTAGTCGTTCAGCGCCAAATCGGTCTCCCGGGCCGGGCTCGCTTCCCATGGCCGGGGCGGACGCTCGAAGCCCATCGGCATGCTGAAGTCCAACGGTGCCGCCCGCTCCGTGTCGCGAGCGTCCGCGGCTTCGTCCTCGTTCGGGAGCGGCGCGACAGGGAGGCTCGCGAAGGGCCGCTCGGGCTTGGAAACCGACGCGAGCAGCTTCGCCTCCTGGAGAACGAGCGTTTCCTCCGCCTCCGGGTCCGCGCCGGAGGCCGTGGGAGCGGGGATTTCCCCTTTCGGTGAAACCTCCGAATTGGCCGCAATCTCGGGGACCGGTGTAGGCGCGGCAATCGCTGAAGCTTCCACCGTCGGGGAAGCTTCGATGGGAGCGGTGCTTTCCACCACCGGTGGCGTCAACGCTGGCACCGCTCCCTTGGCGTCAGGGTCTGTCTCCTCCTCAGGGCTGCCCGCGATTGGCTCGGGCGGGTTCTCCACCTTCGGCAGAGCCGCGAGCGGGGCCGCGGGTTCGATGGGCGCTGTCGCGCCGGCGGCGATGGACGACTCGTTTGGCGGGTTCTTCGGAGGCTCGATCACGGCGAGCGAAAGGGAATCGCCGCCTTTCTCCGGCTCGGGAGCGACCGGCGCGGGTGAAACGACTTTCGCAAGCACGGCCGACGCATGCGGTGCAGGGGTCGCCCGGGCCAATTTCCGCGGAGCGTGCCGGGGACCGCTGTAGCTGATCGCCAGGGCGCAGAAAGCCAGCACGCATGTGCCGAGCGCCAGGATCTTCGGGGAAAAGTGGAACGCCCGGTCGCCCGCATGGCGACACGGTGCGGGAAAGGATTCCGGCACGGTATCGCGGCGGCCGGCCGCGGGCGCCGCAGGGGCGGACGCCGGCGCTTCGCTGAGATCGATCTTCTTTGCGCCGGCGTGCTTCCCCCGGCGCTTGCGGGAGAGCGGACGCGATTTCCGATGGCGCGACGACTGATCGTGCGGCGTCGTGGGCTGCGCGGGCACGGCCGGCGGTGGAAGCGGCCGCCGGATGAGCCCGGGGTCGTGCGCTGGAGAGTGTGTTTTGCCGTGCGCCATGCAACTTTCGCTTTCGCACAACTGCAGTTCGCAGGAAAGATGCCCAAACCCGAGCCGGCAGGGTGCTTTTATCTCCGCCTCGGAAACTTTTTCGCCATCGACCGACGTCCCATTCCGGGAGCGGAGGTCGCGCAGGAGGTACTTCCGGTCGCCGACCCGGATCAGTTCCGCGTGCAGCGCCGAGACGCTTTCCTCCTCCAGGAGGATCGTGCTGATGCCCATCCGGCCGATCGTCGACCGATGGTTCGCCAGTTCATGTCGAAAGACCAGGCCATTGGGAAGCGAGCCGACCAGAAAACACATAGTCCGGGAACCGTTGGAATCAGCTTAAATCTGCCTGGTGTGGGTTGAGGTTTCGAAGCGAAAGGTTGGCGCGCTTCATCGCCTTCTGAGGGTGACGCAAACTGTATGACACTGTCGGCGGCGCGTTCAAGGAATTAATGAAGAGAGAGGGAAGTTTCCCGCGCATTTCGCGGTTTTCGGAGCCGAAGCGGTGCGCGACAGGGACACTCACGGTTGAACAACCGCCGGCGCTCGCGTTTCTGAGAGAAAGTTTGGGCGGCGTTGACGGTCGACGAAAACGGCGGCGGCGCGTAGCATTCTGCGAGGAGCTTGATCCCGGTGATTGCCTCTCCGCTTCTCCGATGATAGGATGCGCCCATGATTCTCGAGCGCCTGCCAGAAGTCTTGAAATTGACGAAAGCGGAGCAGGCTGAGCTGTACAGCGAGCTGGGCGATCTGCTCGCGCGGGACGATGCATGGGATCAGCTCACCCCGGAAGTCATCGCGGAACTGGACCGGCGCATGGAGGAATATCGGCTGGACCCGTGCACGGGGCGGACGTGGGAGGAAGTGAAGGCAAAAGCCGCCAACGTGCAAACGCCGCTCGTGATCGAACGCCCGCGACGCTGAGCCGTAGCTATTCGGTCGGCGGCGCAGGCGCCGACGTGGCACGG
>DASYIS010000475.1:0-6085 GCA_035997375.1 Chthoniobacteraceae bacterium | reverse complement strand
GCAACCACCGGAACCCACCGCACACGCGGATGCGCCCCGGAGGAGGCGCCGGAACCGTGACGCCCCGTCAGCGTTTCCACCGTCCCTCCGGGACGGTTTCCGTTTGGTTGAGGATTCCGGTGGTTCCGCTCGTTCCTCGCTCCACCACCGAGGAGGCGGAAGGGAATCAAGGCCGTCGGCGGGCGGGCGAGCCGGCTAATTTCCTTCGTCCCTCCGGGACGGCTGCCTTCGCTCAGCGCTCGCATCGCAGCCCAAAGATCGTCGAAAACGTGTTCGTTGTTTGTCGTAATTATCAGTCCTCATCTTCATCCCCACCTCACATCTAACTTTCCTCGCCGGAAGAGATGAAAGAGGATGACGCGCGCCTCCCCTCCCCCGATGACCATCCTCACCTGTCGCGCCATCGCTCTGTTCGCCGGCCTCGGACTCTCCCCGTTGAGTGCCGCCGAGCCCACCTTCGAGCAAGTCCGGCCCCTCCTCAAGGAGTTCTGCCTGAACTGCCACTCGACCGAAAAACAGAAGGGCGATCTCGACCTGGAGGTCTTCACTTCCCTGGAGTCGATCAAGCGGCACCCGAAGATCTGGCAGGGTGTGGCGGAGCAATTGGAGAACCGCGAGATGCCGCCGAAGAACAAGCCGCAGCCCTCGCCCGAGCAGCGCGCACTCCTTTCGCAATGGACCGCCACCACGCTGGAAACGATGGCGCGCGAGCGGGCCGGCGACCCCGGCCCGGTCGTCCTCCGGCGGCTCTCGAACGCGGAGTACACCTACACCGTGCGCGATCTCACCGGCGTGGAGTCGCTCGATCCCGTGCGCGAATTCCCGGCGGACGGCGCGGCCGGCGAAGGCTTCACCAACACCGGCCAGGCGCTCGTCATGTCGCCCGCGCTCCTCTCGAAATACCTCGACGCGGGCAAAGCGATCGCCGCGCACGCGGTGCTGCTGCCGGACGGCATCCGCTTTTCGCCCAGCACGAACAAGCGCGATTGGACCGAGGAAATCCTTAGCGACATTCGCGGGTTCTACCGGCGCTTCACCACGGCCGGCGGCGCCAAGCAGGTGAATTTGCAAGGGATCAAATTCGAAACGAATGGCGGGGGACGAATCCCGCTGGAGAAGTATCTCGGCGTGCTGCTGAAGAGCCGCAATGCGCCGGCCGACGGAAAGGAAAAGTTGGAGACGATCGCCGCGCGGGAAGGGCTGAACGCGAAATACCTCGCGCTCCTTTCGCAGTCATTGACGGCGGGCGCGCCGTCATGGCTGATGGACGACCTCCGCACCCGCTGGCGCGCCGCCAAGCCCGGCGATGAGAAGGCGCTCGCGACTGAGATCGAACGGTGGCAGGAGGTGCTCTGGAAATTCAACACCGCCGGCCACATCGGCGTGCCGGGGAAGGCGACCGAGTGGATGGCGCCGGCCAACCCCATGTTGACGCGCATGGATTTCCGGCGCCAGATCCAGCCTGTGCAGCCTGGAGAAACCATGGCGACGATTTACCTAGTGGCGGCGGGTGTCGGTGAACAGAGCGCGCAGAGCGGCGTCGTCTGGGAGAAGCCGCGCCTGGTGAAGAAAGGTCAGCCGGATGCGCTGCTCCATGATCTCGCGCCCGAGCTTTTCAAGAACGCGCTCACGGGTGAAACGATCGATCCCACAAGCCTCCTCACTCCGGTGGGCTCCACCGTGGAAGTGCGGCTCCCCGCCGAAGCCGCGAACGGCGCGGAGTTCATGGCGACCGCGCGCTTGCCGAAGGACTCCGGAGAAGCGCGGGTGCATCCCGGCGTGATCGTCCTCAAACCCGCGGCGGACTCAGCGGCCCCCCGCGCCGTGCCCACCGCAGTGCCGCTCCTCATCGCGGACGGCGCGGCCATCCGCCGCGAGTACGAAGAGGGCTTCGCCGCGTTTCGCGAGCTCTTCCCGGCCGCCCTCTGTTACGAAAAGATCATCCCCAGCGACGAGGTCGTCACGCTGCTGCAGTTTTATCGCGAGGACCACCAGCTTGCGCGGCTGATGCTGAGCGACGCCGAGAAGGCGCAACTCGACCGCATGTGGACCGCGCTCCGCTTCGTCACGCGCGATCCGCTCACGCAAGTCGACGCGCTGCTGCAGATTATCGAATACGCCACGCAGGACTCCGATCCGAAGCCGTTCCGCGCCGCGCGGCCGGCCTTTGAAGAGCGCGCCGCCAGCTTCCGCCAGGCTCTGCTCGACGCCGAGCCGCGGCAGCTCGAGGCGGTGCTCGAGCTGGCCGACCGCGCCTATCGGCGGCCCTTGCGCGACACGGAAAAGGAAGAGCTGCGCGCGCTCTATCGCAAGCTGCGGAGCGAAGAGCTGCCGCACGAGGAAGCACTGCGGCTTACCATCGCGAAGGTCTTCGTCTCGCCGGCTTTTCTCTATCGCTCCGAAAGCCCCGCGCCGAGCCTCGCGCAGGCGCCGGTAAGCGCCGACGAGCTGGCAAACCGGCTCTCGTATTTCCTCACCTCCTCGCTGCCCGATGCCGAGCTGCGCATCGCCGCCGCCTCCGGCCGGCTGCCCACGCCCGCAGTGCTGCGTGGGGAAATGCAGCGGCTCCTCGCCGGGCCGCGGGTCCGCCGCCTCGCGACCGAGTTCGGCTGCCAATGGCTGCACCTGCGTGACTTCGATTCGCTCGATGAAAAGAGCGACGCGGCGTTCCCCACCTTCCGCGCGCTCCGCGGCGACATGCTCGAGGAGTCGGTCCGCTTCTTCACCGATCTCTTTCAACACGACGGCTCCGTCCTTTCGCTGCTCGATAGCGACCACGCCTTCCTGAACGAGGCGCTGGCCAAACACTACGGCATCCCCGGCGTGAGCGGCCCCGACTGGCGCCGCGTCGAAGGCGCCCGCCGGCTCGGCCGCGGCGGTCTCCTCGGCCAGGCTGCGGTGCTGGCGAAACAAGCCGGCGCGTCGCGTTCCAGCCCCATTTTGCGCGGCGATTTCGTCGTCGAGACGCTGCTTGGCGAAAAGATCCCGCGCCCGCCCAAAGACGTGCCGCCCTTCCCCGAAGAGCAGGCCGGAGCGAAGCTCACCGTCCGGCAGCTCACCGAAAAACACAGCTCCGACGAGCGCTGCGCCCGCTGCCATCTCCGCATGGACGCCTTCGGCTTCGCGCTGGAAAACTTCGACGCCATCGGCCGCTTTCGCGAGAAGGACGAAGCCGGCACCCCGCTCGACGCTCACGCCAAACTCCCCAACGGCACCGAGCTCGCCGGCCTCCCCGGCCTGCGCGATTACCTGCTCCACCAGCGCCGCGACGATTTCCTTCGCCAATTCTGCCGCAAGCTCCTCGGTTTCGCCCTCGGCCGCGCGGTGCAGCTCTCCGACGAGCCGCTCCTTACCGACATGCGCACGCAACTCGCCGCGCACGAATTCCGCGTCTCCGCCGCCGTCGATTGCATCGTGCAGAGCCGGCAATTCCGTGATATACGCGGAGCTGAGATGAAGGACGAAGACTGATCGCCACCCTGCACCGCCCATGAACCACCGCTTCTCCCGCCGCACCTTCCTCCGAGGCCTTGGCGTCACCATGGCCCTTCCGTGGATGGAATCCCTCACCGTCTGGGGCGATGAGCCCAAGGGCAAGGAGCCGGCCAGCGAGGCGCCCGTGCGGCTCGGCGTGCTCTTCTCGGGCAACGGTTTCCATTCCAAGGAATGGTGGGCCAAAGGCGAAGGCGCGGCGATGGAGCTCGGCAAAGTGCTGGAGCCGCTCACGCCGGTCCGCGAAAAGATGCTCTTCATCCGCGGCCTCTACCACGAGCAGGCGCGCAAGGGGAACATCCACTCTTCGCAGACCGGCAACCTCCTCTCCGGCGCGCCGCTCGCCTCCGGCGGCGAAATCAAGACCGGCACCAGTATTGATCAGCTCGTGGCACAACGCTATGGCGCGTCGACCAAGGTTCCGAGCCTCGTGCTCGCGTGCGAGAAATCGAACCCATCGGTCCACAAAAACTACTCGATGATCTACAGCTCGCACATTTCGTGGAGCTCGCCGACCACGCCGACGCCGCTCGAATTGTATCCCGCGCTCGCGTTCGATCGGCTCTTCAAGGACGGCGCGGCGCGCGGCGACCAGAGCATTCTCGACGCGGTCCTCGGCGACGCGCAGGACCTCCGCCGGCGCATCAGCACGAGCGATCAGCACAAACTCGACGAGTACCTGACCTCGGTGCGCGAAGTGGAGCAGCGCCTCGAGCAGGCGGGCAAGAAGGGCGAGCTGCAAGGGTGGCGCCCGACGCTCACGGAGCCGAACATCCCCCGCCCCGCCGAAGGCATCCCGCAAAATCTCAGCGAGCACATGCGGCTGATGACTGACCTCATGGTCCTCGGTTTCCAGACCGACGCCACGCGCATCACCACGCTGAAGCTGAACAACGATCACTCGTCGCTGCGCTTCCCCGAGCTCGGCGTCGATTACATGATCCATCACCTGCTCTCGCATTCCGACGGCGCGGATTGGCTGAAGGTGAACCGCTTTTTCCTCGAGCAAGTCGCCTACCTCGCGACGAAACTCGACTCGATCCAGGAAGGCCCGCGCACGCTGCTCGACAACTCGATGCTCCTTTTCTGTTCGAGCATGATGACCGGCAACCACAACAACGATCAGCTCCCGGTGATCCTCCTCGGCGGCGCCGGCGGCCGGCTCAAGGGCGGCCGCGTGCTCGACTACATGGGCAAACCGGATCGCCAAATGTGCCGCCTCTTCCTCTCCATGATGGACAAGGTGAACATCCGCCCCGGCACGTTCGGCGACGCCACTGCGCCGCTCGCGGAGGTCTGAGCTCGGCGCGAAGCGCTCCAAAAACCTGTGTAGAGCGCGGCTCTCGGTGAGCATAGGCGAACAGGTGCCGCCTCCATTTTCTTGAGCGTCGCCCGTGATGGCAGCGTTCAAGCAAGGCAGCGATGGTTTCCAAGTTTGAACGCCGCTCGCGCGATAGACCCTCAAGGAATTGGAGGCGGCACCTGTTCGCCTATGCTCACAGAGAGCCGCGCTCTACACACCAGGGGACGCCTCCGGCGTTGAGCGTGTCGCGGGCTCCCTGGAAACAAACTTCCCCCTCGGGCTAAGAACCCCCTACGCTCATCCGTAAAGCTTCCCAAACCCGCCAGCGTCCGCGCCGGCGGTCGTTCGTCTTTCCCCCTGAATCACCCGCTCTTGCTCCCGATGAACACCCGTCGTCTCCTCTCCGTCATCCCCCTCGCCGCCATGCTGGCCGCCGCTCCCATCTACGCCCAGAGCGGGCGCTCGACCGAGGACCAGGTCGGGTGTGTGGAAAAGTTCGCGCTGGCGACGGACCGCGAGGCGGTCTTGAGCCAGCTCATCCCGGGGAGCGAGGAATTCTATTTCTATCACGCGCTTCATTTCCAGAATTCACGGCAAAAGGAGAAGCTGGCGGCGATCATGGAGCAGTGGGCGAAACGGTTCCCGAATTCCGAGCAGCGGAAGATGATCGAGAACCGGGAGGCGCTGCTGACCTACGACGCGAACCCGCAGGCGACGCTGAAGTTCCTGCGCGAGCGGCTCAATCTGCAGTTCAATCATCAGCAGGAAGTCCGCGATCGGAAGCCGAACCTGCCCACGGCGCTCGAGCAGTCGCGCGTGGCGCGTGACGTATTTCTGGCGGAGTCGCTGCGCAACCCGGACGACCTCGGCCCGTTGAGCGAGGCGGCGCTGGAGGACCTGGTGCGCGACAAGACGAAGCTGCGGCCGGCGCAAGTGCGCAGCCTGCTCTCGCGGCTGAAGCGGCCGGATTTGCCCAACCTCGTCGATGTGATCGCGGCGGATCTGGCGACGAAAGAGAGCCGCGGGTTCGGGGAGTTCGAGATTCACCGCGCGCTGCTGCCGGAGCAGCTCGATGATCTGGCGAAGCGGATCCCCGCGCTGTATGAGAACCAGGCATTCGTGACGGCGCGCATGAAGAAGCTCTCGCCGGGCGCGGATACCGACGTGGAGTTCGACCCGGCGGAGCGCGAGGCGTGGCTCGACCGCGCGTGGGCCTATGCGAGCAAGCTTTCAGGGGCGTTCAACTCGCTGAAGGCGAATTTGCTTTACCAGCGGTTGCAGCATGACCGG
>DASYIS010000474.1:0-27824 GCA_035997375.1 Chthoniobacteraceae bacterium | reverse complement strand
CTTGCGCGAGGAACACCGCGGCATTCGCCACCGCCAGCGTCCGGCCCGTCCCTCCCTTGTATGAGTAGAAGGTGATGGTCTTCATCTCCCGGCCAACGCCAACTGTCTCCGGCCCATGATCGCCGCCATCCGCTGCGTCTGCGTCAGAATGTCCCTGTCCGTCGTGGCCGCACAGCTGAAGGTCCTTAAGCCGCCGGTCGCCGGTTTTCGAACGTGGCTTGGCTTGGGTTGCTGGTCTTCGCCTTTCGCGGCCAGGTCTTCCAATGCCATCTTTCCGAGCGTCGAGATGCGGGCCCACCGTTCACGGCCTTCCTTCGCGGTATCCACAAGATAATGTTGAGCCAGCTTCTTGATCTCACGTCCGATCTGGGTTCCGTCTATTCCCGCGCGCGCCGCGAGATCGGTCAGATTCGACTCACCCGTGGCAAGGATCTGCAGCAGGGGCAGGGCGTTCTTTTGTCCTTTGAGCAACGCGGCCGTCGGCAGCTCGATCTGCTGCTGTCTTAGCGCCACCCGCAGCAATCCGGCGATGCCTTGCAACTGGCCGGCATACCACAGGCGCCAATTCTCCATCGTCGAGGCAGTCTGCGCGAACAGCTCCCGCGCCAGTCCGCCGGCCTGCTCTGCCAGCTTCTCCAAGACGTCGCGCTTTTCGACTCCGACCGCCGCCGAGGCGTCGCGGAAGACCTCATCCATCAACTGGTCCACGCGCAAGCTGGCTGGCTGTTTTTCCAACGTAACCCGGAGTTCATCGATGGGTGGCGGCAACCTAGTGCTCATGCTCTTTTGGACAAGGGTTGATCAACTTCTATTCAGGGATCAGTCTACTATCTGGCAACCGGGGGTCAAGCAAGCTGTTTGTGTGCCACTAACGCAGTGGCAAATCGCAGATCCACGGCCGGTCGTGGGCGTCCCCGTAGACAATATGCGTTCGCACTCTCGGCTTCGGGTCGTGTTGATTCGGCGGAATCACAATCGTGCCGACTCCAGGCTGGCTCGACTTCGGGTCGTCCAATTTTCGCCATTGCGCACTCGCCAGACTAAGCGAAGTCGCGACGATCACGGCCGCGCCCTTCTCCGCGTACTTCGTGCCGCAGTGGGCTGTCCACCGGCGCTCCATCTGGCAGCCGTCGAGCACCGGGACCAGCAGCCAATCCAGCCCCAGTTTTTCCACGAGCGGCCTAACGAAATCCTCGGTGGAGAGGTCTTCGCAGATCAGCACCGCTATTCTCCCCGCGGAAGTATCGAGAACTTCGATCTGATAGGGATCCGTCTCCAACGCTTCGGTACAGGCGAGCCATTCCAAGGCTTCGCCGATTTCGTACCGGTCCAGTTCCGGCATGCTCATCGTATATGGATGCAGCTTGTGGTGCGTAAGAATCGTTTTCCCATCCCGGTCCAAAACAATGGACTGATTGTAGTGCCCGGCGCTGCTTCCACCGCCCACCGGCACGTACGCAGAGCCCGCCACTACCAGCCATGGGCGTGCCCGCGCACCGAGCTTCTTCCGCCGTTCACTCAAGGCCGCTTGAATTTCCGCCGTCAGACAGAGCTCCGGAAAGAGAACGAGGTCGCATTCCGCGGCCGCGGCTTCGTCGAGCGCATTCAGTGCAGCCTCGCGAATCGCATCCGGAGACTTGGGCCGGACGCTGAATCTGAGAGTCGCGCTCCGCGAACGATCTGGCACCATCTCGAGGTCATCCGCTGATGCCACCAACGGCACAATCCCCACTCTTAGAATCTCACTTCGCAATCCGGAATCCGGCAGAACCTTGACCCTGATCGATAGGTTCGGAGTCGCCGCCAAGGGACACCGCACAAAATTCTGCAGGTAGTCGGCCACCGAGCCGCGCTCCGGACGTTTCCAAGCCCAAGCCTGACCTCTCCGATCTCTCGGCAGCAAATGCCCCGTTTCCTCCCGCAGCAAATTTCCTTCGGCGACCCATTGCCTGCGAATTTCCTTCCAACCATCGGAACAGGACCCGTCCTGATTGCGAATCCCCCCCACGTCGCCAAAGGCGGTTGAAATCGCCAGCAGCACATGGAAACGCCGCTTTTGCAAGTCGTCCGAGCTTGTGGCGACGTATCGCTCCAGCTTGGCGACTGCTGCATGCGGCTCGCGCGTCAAGCCGCCCAAATGCGTTTTTATCACGTTGAGGCTTTCGTCGTGCCATTGGGCAAACGGCGCAGATTTATAGTCCGCGAAGAACTCATCGTACAAGCGAGCGATGTAATCCGGTAGCCAGGGGGTCATTTCCGCGTTCTATTTTAGCTTTGAGCAAGCCCGCAACGTCTCCCACAGACTTCTTCTCTGGGTGGGCAACTCCTCCGTGATATTTTGTCCATCGCAACTCGGGGTCAAGCCCGGAATGCGTTGGAACGGCACTCATTTCACCACCACGCTTCACCATAGGCGCTTCGCACATCAGATTGGTGGTGTCGCCACGCTCGGCCACCCTACGTCCCGTGCGGCCGCAACTGCCGCCGCAGGATCAAGTACAGCACGCAGAGCAGCACGAAGCTCGACGCAAACAAGACGAACGAGTTCCAGACGTAGACCGAGGTGTCGACGAGGAACGTATTGTCTTCCTGCCGCAAGAGGCGCGCGAGGGAACCCTGGCCGAGGTTGAAATAGCGCTTCTGCGGCGAGAAGAACGTGTTGGCCGGGATGGCGCGGCGATAGTCGTTCTGCTCGGTTTCCGCCTTGGCCACGAGGTCGGTCACCTTCTGGTTCGTATACAGCCGCTCGGCGGTGACCCCGGTGCTCTTCGATTTGATCGCCCCGAGATCCAGCGGCTTCTTCTTTTCGATCACCGTGTCGATCACCTTCAGCCGCTTCTCGACCTCTTTCGCGGAGCCCGACTCGAGACCGCTCAGGAGCGCGAGGGCGTCCTTCAACTCTTCCAGCCGCTTGCTGTCGGCAAAGCGGTCGTGCTTCGCGACGATCTGGTCGATTTGCGCCTGGATCAGATCCTGCCGCGCGCTGAGCGGATTGCGCTTCGCCTGCGCGACGATGAGCGCCTCGTAGGAGTAGTGCGTCGCCACCATCCGGCTGATGAGCGGGATCTGTAGCCGCGTGTCCTGGAGAAAGGGGCCGGTCGTTTCCGGGTGCGTGAGGTGCCACCGCGCCATGAAATAGCGCAAGTCCAGGTCGCGATTCATGTCGCTGTACTTGATCAAGGCGCCGCTGAAGATGAGCTGCGGGATGAGGACCAGCGGCACGAACAGGATCGAGTTCATCGAGTCCGTGACCATCGACGAGATGAGGAGCCCGAGACTGGCGCCGCTGACCGAGGTGACGAAGAGCCAGAAAAAGTACGGCCAGAACATGCCGCGAATCTCGAGGATGTGGTTGCCGACCAGCGCGAAGATCGCGCACTGCACGCCGCAAAAGAGCGCGAGGGTCCCCATCTTCGCCGCGATGTAATACGGCAGCCGGACGTCGAGATTGCGCTCCCGGTGCAGCATCACCCGGTCGCGGATGATGTCGGTCACGCTGTTCACGAGGCCGAGGAAAAGCGCGAGCAGCAGCGCGATGAAGATGTAGGTCGGGATGTGAAACGCGCTCGCGAAGTCGTACTGGCCCGAGGGGTCGTCGGTATAGTGCAGAGTGATGGCGACGAGCACGGCGATGACCGGCGGGATGAGCAGCGTGAGGATGATGTTCAGCCGGTTGCGCAGCTTGGAGAGGAACGCGCGCCGCCAGAGCGCGCGGAATTGCGTCCACTCGTCGCGCCAGCGCATGCGCGAGCCGGTCGCGGTGGTGACCGGGACTGCCGGCTGCGCGGCCGTCGGGACCGTCTTGCGGACGTTCACCTGCTTCACCTCCTGGAGCAGCCGGTGGCCTTCGTATTTGTCGCGCCAGTAGTCGGGCGAGAACCGCCGCGCCGCCACGAGCTGGCCTTGCGAATTCTCCTCGTAGATGACGTCGCCGCTCAGGTCGCGGAGCGGCGTCTCGAGCACGTCGAAAATGAACTCCGGCCGCGTGGTGCCGCACGCCGGGCAGCCGCCGAGCTCCGTGCCGAAGTGCTGCTCGTGCTCCGCCGCGGCGAAGTATTCCAGCATCTCGCGCGGGGTGCCGTAGAAGACGATGCGGCCGCCCTTGTCGAGCAGCAGCGCCTTCGAAAACATCTGGAAGAGCTTCGAGGTCGGCTGGTGGATCGTGACGAAGACGATCTTGTTGTGCGCCATCGACCGGATGATCTCGATGACGTGCTCGCTGTCCTTGGACGAGAGGCCGCTCGACGGCTCGTCGAACAGGAAAACGTCGGCCGACGAAATCATGTCGAGGCCGATGTTGAGCCGCTTGCGCTCGCCGCCGGAGAGGCGCTTTTTCACCGGGCTGCCGACCACGGCGTCGCGCCGCTCGGAGAGCCCGAGCTCAACCAGCTTGCTGTCGATCCGCCGCGAGCGGTCGCGCGAGGAGAGGTGCGGCGAGCGAATGGCGGCGGCAAACTCGAGGTTCTCCTCGATCGTGAGATGCTCGTCGAACGCGTCGTCCTGCGGGACGTAGCAGACGAAATGCTTCAGCTCGTCGAGGTGGCCGTAGAGCGACTGCCCGTTGAGCAGGATCTCGCCGTGCTGCGGCTGCATTTGGCCGGCGAGGGCCCGCATCAGGGTCGACTTGCCGCAGCCGCTCGCGCCCATCACGCAGACGATCTCGCCGCGCGAGACGGAGAAGGTGATCCCGTCGAGCGCCGGCTCGTGCTTGCGGAAATGGTGCGTCACGTCGCGCACCTCGAGCTGCGAGATGATGTTGCGCTCCTCCTCGATGATCCGCTCGGTGAAATCGCACCGCAGCACCTGGCCGGTGTCGATGCGGATCGTGTCGCCGTCCTTCAGGTCGATCGACCCCTTCTCCGGCACCGCGATCTCGCGGACCATGATCGGCCGGTCCGCCTGCAACACCTCGAGCTTGCCGACCTTGTGATCGTAATCGCACAGGATGCGCAGGAGCACTTCGCCGATCGTACCGGGCGAGAGCAGGATGTCGTCGATGTCGAGCAACGAGGGATTGTTCGAGACGAGGTAGCCGCTCTTGTACGCCTTGAGCTGAAACCGCCCGCCGAGCGCCCGCGCCCGCCGGCGCAGATCGTTCAGCGGCAGCTCCGAGTCGTTGTGGAAGATGATGCGGTCGTCGAGGTCGGCCTCGATCTTCGCGCCGTTGCGCAGCACGGTCCCGTTGAGCAGCGCGTCGACATCGCGCAGCGCGCGCACCGTGACCTTGAGCCCGAAGACGATCTCGAGCGCGCTGTCGCGCGTCCGCACTTTCTCCAACTGCACCTCGTCGTTCGTGTCGACGGTGATGAAGACGCTGGTCAGCGAGACGTTTTTCTTCGCGTTGAAATAAAACGCGAGATCCTGGTAGGTGAGCACCTGCTCGCCGAGGACGATCCGCTGCCCCGAGTAGATGCGGCAGAATTCCAGCGGCCGCAGCGGCCGGCCGCGGACCACGATGCCGCGCGAACTCTGGTTCTTGAGCAGGATGAGATCGTGGTAGCGGAACGCGACGAGCCGCTCGTCATCCTGCAAGCCCTTGAGCGCGACATCGGCCCGGCGCGTGGCGCCGAAGGTCAGCGACTCCAGCGGCGATTCGCCCTGCTGATAGACCGCCTTGTCGTGGTCCTCGCCCGAGACATTGAGTTGGTAGACGATGTCGATGGCCTGCGAGGCCATGCCCAACTGCGTCATGAACGAGTAGAACGCGACGACCTGTTGCTGCTCCATCCCGGCGCGGCCGATGAGATCGTACAGCTGCATGCCGAGCATCATCTTGCGCTCGATGCTCAGCTCGCCGGCGAGCTTCTGCGCCATCGCCGTCAGGTCCTGCTGCTCGTTCATCGCCTGGCGGAACAGCTTGCGCAGATCCGCGTACACCGCCTCCGGATAATCGTAGCGCAGGAAGCCAAGCGACGAATCGATCTCCTCCTCCAGCGCCTCGTTCCCGGCCGTTTTCGAGAAGGCCGCGAGCACCTGGATGAGGTGCGGCAGCAGGTTCGCATTCTCGACCGCGCCCCGCGGATTGCGCCCAAACCGCCCGCCGAATCGCCGCCCGACGCGCTGCGCAAAGCGGCGCAACCGTTTCGCGGAACGGTTGTTGTGCCAGGCCTCTTCCAGGCGGTGGCGGATGGATTGGGTCTTTCCGTTGGGGATGGGTGTCATGCGCTGGTCAGCACCCTCTTCCTCATTTTCTTCATCTTCATCTTCATCCCTGCTGGGGACTTCTTCCTTTTGGGAAGGACCGGCGCGGTGGGGATGAAGATGAAGATGAAGAAAATGAGGAAGAGGCAAAAGCTCCGCTTCGTCTGTGGTCATCGCGGGGCAAGCACGAACCTAGAGCCGTCTTCCCCGGTTGTCGATAAGGTCTGCGGTTCCGCGTGCGGGGCCACGGTCGTCGCGGTGTTTCGGCGAGGAACAAATTGTCGTATCAGTGCTACGACAATTCGGGGTTGGCGCATTTTCACGCGGCCCTGCGGGGTGTCTGCCCTGGATTTGGAAATTGTCGCAACGCGCTGCGACAATTGGGGATGGGGTATTCTGGCGGTTGGAGAATGTTGCCGCACTGCGGCAAAATTTGGCACGGACGTACACCGGCGGTCGGAGATTGTTGCAGCACCTCTGCAACAATTACGGAGACGGTGGAATACCTCGACCTCGAGCGGAGCGGCATCCACGTGGCGGAATATCTCGTGGAGTTGCCGCCGCGCGAGCTGCTGCAACAGCGCTTCCACGAAGCGATCGCCCGCGCCCGCGCCCGGCTGGAGCGCCGCCGCGAGGGGGCATGATCAGCTGGGCTCCGGCTCGGGCCTCCGGCCGAAAGCTCACCCCTGGCGCTGTTTCCACGTTTCGATGGTCGCCATGGCCGCTGCCAACATCGAGTCCAATTGCCCGGCTGCACCCTCCCACGTCCGCTCCAACTCGCTTTCGTCATTCGTATCGACCGACCCCGCCAGCACCGTGACGCGGCCCTCGCAGGGCGGGCCGACGGAGATCTGGAAGCATTCGAACGGAGGCGTCCCGGGAATATAAAAGAACCTCGCCGGCTTGCCCGCCCACTCGGTGAACAGAGTAGAACCCGTCGTTTCCACCCAAGCTTCGATGAAGTGATCCAGTTCGGCGTAGGAGGTCATGGGCGAACGATGCGCGGTCCGTCAAATGTACGCAATGGTCGCCAGGCGGATTGACCACGTCACTGCGCGCCGAATTCGCGGATCGCCGTCCGCGCGTGTCATCTCCGGCCCCGGCCCTACATCCGGGTTGACCAATGGTCGATAACCTTTACGGTTTTGCCACCGCCAGTACGGTTGTTTGCGGCGCTGCCTCGCTTCTGCTATCCTACCGGTCCCGATCGTCTCCATTTTCCCAAACCCATGGCGCAGCCAGAACCGCGAAATCCCAATAACAGCAATCGCCCTCCCCGCAACAACGGCGGCGGCGGTCCAGTGCCCGATCCCAACTTCAACTGGCGGGGGCTGATCCTGTTCTCCATCGCGGTGGCGCTGATCGCCGGCGCGTACCTCGCCAACGCCAAGAGCTCGGCCTTCGTCAAGCTGCCGTACCCGAACTTCGTCAAGCTGCTCGAGGAGAAGGACGCGATCCTGATCAACGAGAAGAACCCCTTCGACCTCGTGCGGGATACCCAGCAGATGAAGGAGTACATCCAGGGGACGATGAAGATGCCGGATGGCACCTATTCCAAGTTCCAGACAGAGGTGAACCTCGAGTTCGTCCGGGAGCTCAACAAGCTGCTGGAGGCGCACGGCATCATCGCCAACCAGAGCTCGAGCAACAACGCGCTCGCCGCCACGCTGCTCAGCCTGCTGCCGATCGCGCTCCTCGTCCTCATCGTCTTTTTCATCTTCCGCCAGCAGATCCGCATGGCGGGCAAGGGCGCACTGAACTTCGGCAAATCGAAGGCGCGCATGCTCTCGCGGGAGAAGAACAAGGTCACCTTCAAGGACGTGGCCGGCGTGGAGGAGGCGAAGGACGAGGTGCAGGAGATCGTCGAATTCCTGCGCGACCCGAAGAAGTTCCAGAAGCTCGGCGGCCGCATCCCGAAGGGCGTGCTCATGGTCGGCCCGCCCGGGACCGGCAAGACGCTCCTCGCCCGCGCCATCGCCGGCGAGGCGGACGTGCCGTTCTTCTCCATCTCGGGCTCGGACTTCGTGGAAATGTTCGTCGGCGTCGGCGCCTCGCGCGTCCGCGATATGTTCGAGCAGGGGAAGAAGAGCGCGCCTTGCATCATCTTCATCGACGAAATCGACGCGGTCGGCCGGCATCGCGGCCATGGCCTCGGCGGCGGGCATGACGAGCGCGAGCAAACGCTCAACGCGCTGCTCGTGGAGATGGACGGCTTCGACACGCAGGAAGGCGTCATCATCATCGCGGCGACGAATCGACCCGACGTGCTCGACCCCGCGCTGCTGCGCCCGGGCCGCTTCGATCGGCAGATCACGGTCAACCTTCCCGACGTCAAGGGGCGCGAGGAAATCCTGCGCGTGCATGCCCGCAAAGTGAAGCTCGCCGAGGACGTCGACCTCGCGGTCATCGCGCGCGGCACGCCCGGCTACTCCGGCGCCGAGCTGGCGAATGTGGTGAACGAAGCGGCGCTGCTGGCGGCGCGGAGGAATTTGAAGGGGATCACGCGCTTCGAGCTCGAGGAGGCCCGCGACAAAGTGCGCTGGGGCCGCGAGCGCCGCAGCCTCGCGATGAGCGAGAAGGAAAAAACCTCCACCGCCTGGCACGAGGCCGGCCACGCCGTTGCGAGTGTGCTGCTCAAGCACACGCATCCGCTGCACAAGGTGACGATCATCCCGCGCGGCCACGCGCTGGGGTTGACGATGAGCCTGCCCGAGGGCGACGTGCTCTCCTTCAAGAAACTGGAGGCGCTCGACAACATCGCCATGACCGCCGCCGGCCGCATCGCCGAGGAGCTGTTCATCCACGACGTCTCCACGGGCGCCGCGGGCGACATCAAGCAGATGACCCGCATGGCGCGCCGCATGGTGTGCGAGTGGGGCATGAGCGAGAAGCTCGGCATGATCGAGTACGGCGGCCACGAGGACCAAGTCTTCCTCGGCCGCGACATCAACCGCAGCCGCGACTACTCCGAGCAAACCGCGCAGGAGATCGACCGGGAAGTGCGCCAGATCGTCGACGAGCAATTCGAGCGCGCCAAGGCGATCATCCACTCCAACCAGGACAAGATCGAGCTCATCGTCAACGCCCTCATGGAATTCGAGACCCTCGAAGGCTCGCAAGTCCGCGACATCCTGGAGCACGGCCGGATGCTCAACCCGCCCGCGCCGCCGCCGAAGCCGCCGACCCCGCCGCCGCTCCTGCCGCAGCGCGAGGAAGGCGACATCATCGCCCCCGACCTCCCGCCCGGCCTGACCGGCGCGCCGGCGTAGGCCGCGAGTCAAGGAGGCGCGGCGCCGGCCGGCCTCACTCCGCCGTCTCGCCGACAAACGGATTCGTCCGCCGCTCGATGCCGATGGTCGTCGCCGGCCCGTGGCCGGGCAGCACTTTCACCGCGTCGCCGAGCGGCCAGAGCTTCTCGCGGATGCCGCGGAAGAGCAGCGCGCCGTCGCCCATGGGCAGATCCCAGCGGCCGGCGCCGCCGGCGAAGAGCACGTCGCCGCCGAAAAGAATCTGCGCTTCCTTGTCCAGGAAACAAAGCGAGCCGGGGCAATGGCCGGGGACGAGCAGCACGTCGAAGAGGTGGCCGCCGAGCGTCTGCGCGGGGCCTTCGGGGATCACATCGAGGTCGCCGGGTTGCACCGTCTCGATCTCCCAGCCGAAGCCGAAGCCCTTGAAAAAATCCTTCACCGTCACCGAGTCCACCGTGTCCGCATGGCAGACGATGCGGCAACCGTGCTCGCGCACGATGCGCGCGCAATCCCACGAGTGGTCGATGTGGCCGTGGGTTAGCAGGAGCGTTTTCACCCGGTGGCCGGCGCGCTCCAGCCACTCGGCCGTCTCCTGCGGGGCGTCGACGAGAATCCCGGAGTCCGGCAGAAAAAAGCAGTTCGTATCAAAGACACCACCGGTAAAAGTATCGATCGTAAGAAGCATTCGCTCCAGCTAACGATGAATCCCCCGCCCCGGAAATAGCAAACCGGTTCGGTTTGTGCTTAAGACACGCTGGGTTGTTTCGCACGCGAATGCCCGTTTGCACTTTGACTTGAAGTCTGTCAGCTTGTACGCCATCTCCGCCCAACCCCGCCCCTACAGGTTTTTATCCCGATGAAGCTCCTCCGTTTTTTCCGGCTCTCCCTCGCCCTCGCGTTCACCCTCCCGCTGGCGAATCAAGCCGCCGAATCTCCGGACCCCGGCCAGGTCGAGATTTCCGTGGGCAAGCTCCTCGAGCAGGGGCACTACTCGCGCAAGAAGCTCGACGACAGCGTCTCCCGCGCGCTGTTGAAGAACTACCTCGAGACCCTCGATTACACCCGGCTCTTCTTCACCCAGAAGGATGTCGACGCCTTCACCAGCCGCTACGGCACCACGCTGGATGACGATATTCTCCTCGGGAACCCCGACGCCGCGTACAAGATCTACGATCTCTACAAGCAGCGCGTGGAGGACCGGGTCGCCAAGGTCAAGGCGAGCCTCGCCGGCGACAAGTTCGACTTCAGCGGCGACGGCGTCGTCGAGCTGAACCGCCAAAAGGCCCCGTGGCCCAAGGACGAAGCCGACTCCGACAATCTCTGGCGCAACCGCCTCGAGGGCGAGCTGCTCCAGGAGACGCTGGCCCAGAAGACGCCGCCGAAGAAGGCCGACCCGTCGAAAATCGAGGCGCCGTCGGTCAAGCTCTCCAAGCGCTACGACCAGCTCCTGCGCAATCTCCATGAACAGACCCGCGAGGACGTCCTGAAGATTTTCCTCTCCACCCTCGCGCAGACCTACGACCCACACTCCGAGTACATGAGCCGGACGGAGCTGGAGAATTTCTCGATCAACATGCGGCTCTCGCTCGTCGGCATCGGCGCGGTGCTGAACTCCGAGGACGGCTATGCGAAGATCATGGAGCTCGTCCCCGGCGGACCCGCGGCCAAGGACGGCCGGCTGAAGGTCGGCGACCGCGTCACCGGCGTAGCGCAGGGCGACAAGGACTTCGTCGAGTGCGTCGATATGAAGCTCGACAAGGTCGTCGACATGATCCGCGGCAAGAAGGACACGATCGTCCGCCTCCAGGTCATTCCCGCGAACGCGACCGACCCGGCGGCGCGCAAGATCATCGAGATCAAGCGCGACGAGATCAAACTCAAGGAGCAGGAAGCGAAGGCCGAGATCGTCGAGCGCCCAGGACCCGATGGCTCCATCCAGCGCCTCGGCTGGATCACCCTCCCGTCGTTCTATGCGGACATGGAGCACAGCGGCAGCGCCAGCACCAAGAGCACCACGCGCGACGTCCTCGCGCTGCTCAATCGCCTCAAGGCCGAGGGGATCACCGGGCTCGTGATGGATCTGCGGCGCAACGGCGGCGGCTCGCTCGAGGAGGCGGTCAACTTGACCGGCCTCTTCATCAAGAAGGGCCCCGTCGTCCAGTCGAAGGACAGCAACGGCCACATCAACGTCTCGCGCGACAAGGATTCCAGCGTCGCCTACGAAGGCCCGATGATCGTCCTCTGCAACCGCCTCAGCGCTTCCGCGAGCGAGATCTTCGCCGCCGCGCTCCAGGATTACAACCGCGCCGTCATCGTCGGCGACCAGAACACCTTCGGCAAGGGGACCGTGCAGACCATGCTGGAGATCGGCCGCATCATGCCGTTCCTCGGCGGCGGCAATGAAGCCGGCGCGCTCAAGCTCACGATCCAGAAGTTCTACCGCATCGCCGGCGGCTCCACGCAGCTCCACGGCGTCGCGTCCGACGTGAAGCTCCCCTCGATGTTCGACCAGGCGGAGATCGGCGAGAGCTCGCTCAAGGGACCGCTCCCGTACGACATCGTCGACCCGGTCGCGTACGATCGGCTCGACAAGACGCTCTTCAAGCCCGAGCTCGCCCGGCGCTCTGCCGCGCGCGTCGAGGCCGACCCGGAGTTCAAGTACATCGTGGAAGACCTCGAGCGGATCAAGCAACGGACCGCCGAGAACCACCTCTCGCTCAACGAGAAGGTGCGCCGCGCCGAGATCGACCAGGACAAGAAGCGCCGCTCCACCCGCCTCGCCGAGCGCGCCAGCCACAAGGTGCCCGATCCGAAGGTCTACACCATCACCCTCGACAACGTGAACAAGCCCGAGCTCCAGCTCGCCAGCGTCGAGGAGAAGAAAGCCGCCGCCGGCGAAAACGCCGCGACGACGGACGATGGCACGAGCGACGAGACCGAGCTCGACGCCGAGGAGACCCTCACCCGCAAGCGCCCCGCGGTCGACCCCGTCCGCAACGAGGCCCTGAACATCCTCGCCGACCTCGTCGACCTGGTCCACGGCGCCCCGAAAACCGCGAGCAAGTAAACCGCGCCGCCCCGCGTGGCACGGGCATCCTGCCCGTGGGGCCGGCGGGCGTCCCGCCCGTCGAATATGGAACCACTGTCCAGCGACTGCGCGTTCGCGGGCAGGATGCCCGTGCCACGGAGAGCCGACTGCGCCGCTGAGCTCAGTTCGCGCCCCCGCTTTTTTTCCGGTGGACATCGCTCCACCACCCGGCAATCTAACCCCCCATGTCCCAACCACCACCTGCTCCCTCCCGCAACTTTCTGTCCCAGGATGTCGAAATCAAAGGCACCATCACCTTTGGCGAAGAGCTGGTGACCCACGGCAAGATCGAGGGCGAAGTCCACTCCACCGGCCAGTTCACGATCGGCAAGACCGGCGTCATCCAGGGTGACATCACCGCCGCGCGCGTCTCCGTCCACGGCGTCGTCAACGGCAACATCGCCGTCACCGAGCGCTGCGAGCTGCGCGGTGCGGCGCAATTGCATGGCGACCTCGAATCGCCGAGCCTCGTCATCGAGGAAGGCGCAACCTTCATCGGCCGCTCGAGCGTGAAGCCGAAGCAGCCGGGCGGCGCCATCGCCGGCGGGGGCGACCGCCCGCAGCAGCAGCCGAAGAAGTAACCGCGCCGCGGCTTCACCATGCCGCCGCGCATCAGCGTCCTCATCCCGGCCTTCAACGAGGAGGCGCAGCTCCCGCTCACGCTGGCCAGCGTGCGGGAGAGTTTCGCGGAAGTCGGCGAGACCGCTTACGAGATCATCGTTTGCGACAATAACTCGACCGACGCCACGACGGCCGTGGCGCAACGGCACGGCGCGCGCGTCGTCTTCGAGCCGCACAACCAAATCGCCCGCGCGCGCAACACCGCCGCCGAGCGCTCGGTCGGCGAGTGGCTCATCTTCCTCGATGCCGATACGCGCCTGAACCCCGACCTGCTGCGCGCCACCCTGCGCCTGCTCCAGGCCGGCGGCGTCTGCGGCGGGGGCTCGACCGTCCGTTTCGATGTCGAGAAAATGGCGCCGATGCACTCCGCGCTGATGGGCCTCTGGAACACCATCTCCGTGCGGCTCTCCCTCGCCGCCGGCTCCTACGTCTTCTGTCTGCGGCAGGCCTGGGAAGCCGTCGGCGGCTTCGACCAGACAGTCTACGCGGGCGAAGAGCTCTACTTCTCGCGCAACGTGAAACGCTGGGGCCGCGAGCGCCGGCTGCGCTTCACCGTCATTGCCGAAGCGCCCATCGTCACCTCCTCCCGCAAGCTCCAGTGGTACGGCCAGTGGCAAATGTTCCGCCACATCCTTGGCATGCTCCGCCCCGGCGCCCACCGGAAGCGCGAGAATTGCGGGCTCTGGTACGAGCGGCCGGCGGAGAAGAAGTAATCGGTAATCAGTGGGACAGTAATCAGTCCCTGCACTCCGCGGCAGCGCTGCTCGGACGCTCCGGACTGATTACTGCCAACTGCTTACTGATTACTTTCCCTCCGTCCCTGCATTCCGCGGCGGCGCTGCTCGGACGTTCCGGACTGATTACTGCCAACTGATTATTGCTTACTTTCCCTACGCCTTCTCGAGCATGCGCGCGAGGACGTTGGCGGTGATTCGCTGCAAGCGCGCATCGGGTCCCTTTGGCTCGGTGTAGACTTTCGGGCGCACATAGCCGGGCGGCTCGCTGAGGCCGTCGGCCCACCAGCAGGTGCTCGCGTTGAAGACGATGTTCCCGTGCGGGCCGGGGTAGACGGTCGCGGTGTAGGTGCCGCCGTTCAGCTTGCCCGGCGCGCTTTGCGTCGGCGCGGTCGCGACGATCTCCAGGCCGGGGATGGGCGCGGGATCGCCGTGCCACTCCCAGCCGATGACGCCGGGGATCGCGTCGCCGGCTTTCATCCCCGTCCCCGCGTAAATCCAGTGCTCGGGATTGCCGCACACCCAGTCGGCGCCGCCGGAAACCGGGCCGGTGCTGTGCGCGCCCATCAGCTCGTTCGCATAGGGCCGCACATGCTCCAGTGTGCTGATCGCCACGTACTCCTTCGTGCCGCCGGGCGGGCCGTAGACGCCGACGCGCTCGAAGGCGTTTTTCTGCTCGTTGAAAAGGACGCGTCCGCAGATCGCGTTGCCCGAGAAGAAGCCGGCGCTCACGCCCGACGCCACCGCGGCGCGCACGTTCTCAAACATCTCGATCGACCAATACTCGTCGTGGCCGACGCTGAGGAAACCGCGCGCCCGGCGGAGGCCGGCGGCATCGCCGTGCGTGTCGGTATTCGAAATGTAGGTGACATCGTAGCCGAGCGATTCGAGCCAGAAGGCGAACGGAAATTCCCACAGGAAAAACTCGCCCGAGCCGGTCGAGAGCGGCGCATCCATGATCTGGCAATACTTGCCATACGGCCGCCGGTAGCTCACCTGCACCCCGCCGCCCCAGTACCACTTGTTGTAGCCGTCGTCGTAGAGCGCGAACTGCGACGGCCAGCGGTTATACGCCTGCCAGGTGTTGTCGCTGCACTGGAAAATGAAGTCCGCCGGGCGATCGTCGCGCACGATGAAGACGACATAGCTCTGCGGGCCCCCGCCAGGTCCTGAGCCTGTCGAAGGATCTCCTTCCGGGACGAGCTTGCCGAGATAGACCCCGCTCACCCACTCCGCCGGAATCCGCAGCTCCACGCATGGCGCCCACGCGCACTCGCGCACGCGCTTGTCGCCGATCGGCGGATCGGCCTGCGGCGCGCCGGCGAACGGCCCAAGCCGCTGTAAAAATCGCCCGCCGTCGCCGCCATACCAGCCGAGCCGGTAAAGCTCGATGGTGAACCGCGACGCCGGATTCGCGCTGACGTGAAACGAGATCGCTTCGCCTGCCCGCACACTCGCGCGCGAGCAGTACCCCTCCAGCCACGGGCAGCGGTACTTCGTCTCGGGATCGATCATCGTCTGTGACAACATCCAGTCGCGCGTGCCGGGCTTGGTGTTCTCTTCGCGGATGACGTTCAGCGCGGGCGTGACGGCGTCGAGACGCGGGACGAGCGCCGCGGCCGCGAGCGCGGCGGCGCCTTTTAAGACGTCGCGACGGGTGAGGGAGGGATTTTCCATGGCGTGGGGAGGCGTTTAGAATGCTCTCACCGCATCAATCCGTCGAGCGTAGTCGGCCCGGAGGGCCGGAGGAAATTAGCCGGGGGTGGAGCGAGGTACGAGCGGAACCCCCGGAATCTGAGGAAAACGCGTATGCGCCCCGGCAGGGGCGCCGGAATTTTGGAGCAGCGTTTCTTGCGCCCTTTCGGGGCGCGTCCGCATCTGGGCGAAATCCGGGGGTTCCGCTCGTACCTCGCTTCACCCCCGGCTAATCTCTCGCTGGCCCTCCGGGCCGCCTGCGGTTCTACTACGCGTCACTCACGCCTCCGGCAGCAGCCGCAGCGCCCTCATCGCAAAGGCCGTGGCGATGAGCGGATCGTCTTCAAAGCTCCCATCATACGCGTTGACCCAGGAGCCGTCCGACTGCTGCGCCGCGAGCAGATCAGTCCGCAGGGCGCGCTGCTGTTCCCGCGCCCACGCGCGGAAATTCGGGTCCGCGACCGCCAGGCTCAGCACCTCCGCATAAGCCTGCGCGTAGTAGAAGCGCAGCCCTTCGCCGGCCTGCGCGCGGCCGGGCGCCCAGGTGCCACCGTGCACGCCGCCGCGGCCATGGCGCTGCAGCCACCGCAACGCCGCCTGCGGGCGCGCGGCCTCCGGCGGCACTCCGGCGGCGCGCAACGCCAGAACGCCGTCGCACGTCGCGCTGCCATAGGAATGGTACTGCTCCCGGCCGGCGGCATCACGGCCCGCGACCCCGGCCTTGTTGCGCACCGGATCGCCCGGCATGAAAAAGAAGCCGCCGTCGTCCGGGAAATTCTGGCACTGCTCCACGAAGCGGCGCGCCGGCGGACCGGCCGCGCCTGCTTGCAAGGCCAGCACCGTCGCGGAGAGATTCGGCGCCAGCATTTCCGGCACGCTTTCCAGCCCCGGCGGCAGGCGCGGGGGCGCGGGCGCATCGCCCCACGCGCCGCACGCGGCCGAGTCCACGGGCCAGCCGAGCGCGGACTGGATGCGCAGCCGCTCCAGCACACCGCGCCACACCGCCGCGCCGGCCTGGTCATCTGCCGCCGCCAACGCGCGCGCCGCGTAGGCTGCGGTGAAGAGCGGGTACGCGAGCCCGACCCACGGCTCCGGCGCGGCCGCCACGCGTGCGGTCAGCGCCCGCAGCCAGGGCAGCCCCTTGCCACCGAGTTCCGGGGCCGCCCAGAGCACCAGCGGCGTCAGCGCATCGCCCTCCCGCAACGGCCCGTACTGCCGCGAACGCCACGCGCCATCCGCCGCCTGCTGCCCGCGCAGAAACGCCGCCGCGCGCCGGCGCGGTCCGGGCGGCGCGGCGTGGACGCGAATGCACAGCGCACACCAGCCCAGCGTTGCCTGGCGAAGAAAAGCGCGGCGCGTCCTGTTTCCGGCATGAAGAGCGTTCGTCATTCTCTCCTCGCGTCCCTCTCGTTCCCAAAGTTAGCGAAGCGCTTTGGGAACGCAGCCTGCGGCCGAAACTCTGTTTCCAAGTGTGCCAGATTCTCGAACCGCCGGCTGTAGCTTCTACCGCCGCTCGCATCGACGCGCTCCGGGAAACAGAGTTTCAAGACAGCGCGCCGTTCCCAAAGCGCTTCGCTAACTTTGGGAACGAGAGTGGATAGCTGATTTAGTTCCATTGCGCCGGCTGAATGAACGAGAAAGCCGCCCCTTGGAGAAATTGTCGCTTTACGGCTTGGCCGGTGCAGCCTCCGTCAGGCGCGGGCTGGGCGCCTGCTCCACCAGCAGAGTGAGCAGCGCCGCGGAGGTGCAAAAGGTCCGTCCCGTGATGCAATGCTGTCCGGCCCAGCTCCCATCCTCATTTTGCGCGCCGCAGATCGTCTTCTCCATTTTGGCCTTCCACTCCTTCCAGTCCGCGCCGCCCTTTTCCTTGAGCGCTTCGCCGACGTTCAGGTAGCTTAGGAACTCCTCGCCGCCGTTGTTGCCAAAGCCGGAAACGAACTGGCTCTGCTTCGAGCGGGTGGCGACGCCCGCCTGCACGTCCTTGAAGGCCTTTTCATCCGCGTCGAATTGCTGCAACTGCGACTTCGCCTCGTTGCGCTTCGCCACCGGGGCCGCCGGATCATCCGCGAGCTTTTCCACCTGCGCGCGCACCTGCAGGTTGGAGCGCGATTTCTCCTGCAGGCCGCTGAGCTTCGCCGATTCCCGGTAGAGCGAAACGCCCGCGCTCGACGGCTCGGTCGCGGGCACCGCGGCGGCGAAACCGCCGGTGCCGGAAATCAGCCCGGTGACGTTTTGGTTGTTGTCGCGCGCCAGCGCCTGGGGGCTCACCTTGGCCCCGCTGCGGGAGGCGGTGTTCAGCGCCTTGCTCGCCAGCCCCTGTGAGAGCACCGCCGCCCAGCCGCGGTTTTCGCCGAACGAGCCATCCTCCTTTTGATGCTTCTCGATCTTCGCCACCACCTTCTCGAGGTTGGCCGCGCGCCGTTTCTCCGGCTCTCCCTCGGCGACCTTCCCCTTCAACTCCGAGAGCGCCCAGCCGGTGAGGAACGTGTCGACGTACGTGCCGATCTTCACCTGGAGTTGCGAATCGCGCACCGAGGTCGCCCAGAGCGAATCGACATCCGCCGCCTCCACCTGCGCGCAGATGAACTCGAACGCCCGCTGCGCCGCCTCACGGTGCTCGCCCGCCACGGGGGTCTCGCCGGCGCGCAGCAGCGCCATCAGGCTCACGCAGGTGTTGCCGAGGTCCGCGGGATCCTCGACCTTGGCACCCTCCACGCGCCCGGCGCCATTCTGCCCCTGCCGCCAGCCGCCGCCCTGGTTCCAGCCGCCGCTTTTCGTCTGCTGCTCCAGCAGGTAGTGCAGACCGGCGCGCACGGCCTCTTCCGGCGGACGCGCCTTTTTCGCGTCCGGTGCCTTTGGCTGCTCGGTCGCGGCCGTCTCGCGCGCCGCCGGCACGGCGCGCTGCTGTGCGGCGGGCGCGGCTTTCTTGCCGGGCGCCGGCTCCTTCGCCCACAGCGGCGGCGCGCTCAAGCCGAGCGCCAGCGGAAGGATCAGGGTGGAGAGAATGGTGCGGGAGAGAGCCGTGGATTTCATATGTTTGGAAGCGTATTGCCTCTCCGGGAAGACGGTTGTCAGAGCCCCGTCATTAGGTTGTGAAAGAAATGTCAGGCCCTGTGCGCGCCCTGCGCCGCGCTCAGGGCTTCTTCGGCGGCGCGCCTTTCAGGAAGGTCACCAAATCCGAGAGGTCCTGGCGGCTGAGCACTTGGTCGAACCCTTGCGGCATGAGCGAGACGGCGCCGGGCTGCAGATCGGCCACCTCCGAGCGCGCGAAGCGCTGCTCCACGCCGGGCGCGGTGGCGAGGACGATGGCTTCGCTGGTTTCGCTGCGCACGATGCCGGTCAACTCGCCGCCGGCTTTCAGCTTCACGGTCATCGGCTCGTAGCTGCGGACGAAGCTCGCGCTGGGAAAGACGATCGCCTCCAGCAGATCGCGCTCGCTGCGCGCATTGCCGATCGACGTCAGGTCGGGCCCGAACTTGCCGCCGAGATAACCCATGGGATGACAGACGATGCAGCCGGTCTTCGCAAAGACCGCCTGCCCGCGCCGCACGTCGCCGGGCGGCAGCTCCGCGGCGATGGCGTCGAGCTTCGCGCGCTGCTGCGCGGTGTCGAGGTTGAGCCGCCCGAGCAACGCCTCGCCCAGCGGCTGCACCGCGGCGGGCTGCTTGGCAAAGATCTCGCGCAGGGTCTGCGGCGGGCAGCTCGCGAGCGCCGGCGCCTTTTCCAGCGCCGCGATGAACTGGCGCGCCAGCGGCTCCGGCAGCGGACGATTGAAGGCCGGGAGCAGACGTGTCAGCTCCAGCACGCCGAGCTTCGGGAAGAGCTCGGCCAGCGCGGCGCGCTGCTCGTCGCTCAGCTTCGCGCGGGCCAGGACGGAGACGACGAGGGTGCGCGCTTCGGAGTCGAAGTCGGGCCGGAGACTCTCGCGCACCCAAGTGAACAAAGGCTCGCTCATGGTCAGCGTGCCCGGCGGCAGCGCGTTGAGCGCCAGGAGCCGGATCTCCCGCGTCTCGTTGTCCTGGCCGATCTCGATCAGCGGCGCGATGAGGAGCGCGCCTTCGGGCTTGCCGACGAGCGCGCCGGCGACGGGGATGGCGAGGTCGCGCAACTCGGGTTCGTCGCGCAGCAGGTTGACACACGGTCTCACCCATTCGACCGGGAGCGTTTTCAAGCCGGCCCGGTTGATCGCCCGCAGCACACTTTGCCGCGCCGGGCGGTTGCCATCCCTCAGCAAGGTCGTGGCAATGCGCTGGATGGCCGGGTCGCGGAGCATCGAGGCGAAGAGGACCTCCGTCTCTTCGCGCTCGGGGAGCGATCCTTTTTGCATTTGCGCGATGAAGAAATCCGTCAGTTTCGGCGCCCATTCGGCGTGGCGGCGCGCGATCCACATCACCGTGTCGCGCAGGTACGCGATGGTGAAGAAATTGAGCGCCTCGCCGACCGAGAGCGTCGAGCCCTCCATTTCGCTCGCGGCGATCAGGGCCGCCCGATTGGCTTCCGGTTCGACCTTGGCGTTGAACAGCTCGAAGGGCTTCCCAATCTCGATCGCCGCGAAGATCAGCGCGTGCTCCAGGAAGCGATCGATGTTCCGGAATTCGCCCGACCTGAACAGAAAACCGGAGCCGGCGCCGTTGCCCAGCCGGCCGATTCCCTCCGCCGCGACCCGGTGCACGTGAAGCGACGGATCCTTGAGGAGAGAGATCAATTGGACGGCGGCCTCCGCATCGCGCGTGAGGCCCGCGATCTTCGCCGCGGTCTGGCGAACGGAAGTGTCCTCGTCCTGGAGCTTCGCGCGCACCGCGGCGCGGGCAGGCTCCGCCGAGATCCGCGAAAGCGACCAGAGGATCGCCTGCCGCACCCGTGGCGCGGCGGAATTGAACGCCGCCTCCAGCGCCGGCACGGCCTCCGCGCCGAGCTGCGCCAGCCGCTCCGTGGCGCGCGCGACCACCGCCGGCCGCTCGTCCGCGAGCAGCGCTGCGAGCGCCGGCGCGTCGAGCTTCGCCCACTCGAGCTTCAGCCCGCGCGGGTCTTCCACGCGCGGCGCGGCGGCTTTGGGCTTGAGTTTGCCGGCCTTTTGCACGGCCGGCGCCGCTTTGCGCACGCGGTAGATCGCGCCCGCCACGTCGGGTTTCGCCAACTGCGAAGTCGGGCAACAAACCTTGTACCAGCCGCCGGTGTCGACAATGAGCAGGCTGCCGTCGGCGTCTTCCACCACATCGGTCGGGTGGAAATCGAGGCTGTCGGAGACAAGGAAATCCTCGTTCTTCGTCTGGTAGGTCGCGCCCTTCGGCTCGAGCACGTGGCGCGTGACTTTGTGGAGATTGAAAAGGCAGACGAGCAGGTTGTCGCGATACGCCTCGCCGAGCACGCCGGCCTGCACGCGCGTGATGCCGCACGGCGCGCCGGCCCCGTAGTGCGTCATCGCGGGGAGGAGCGCGCCGGTGCGAATGACGGCCGGATCCTCGACGACTGCGTTCTCCTTGCCAAACACGCCGCCGTAGACTGCGTGGCCGAGGCCGTCGCGTTTGCCGTCGCCGGAGAGGTCGAGGAACGTCGAGGTGAAAATCGGCTCGCCCTCGCGCGTGAAAGCGATCCCGACGGGGTTGTCCATGCCGCCGCTCATCACCGACTCGAGGCCGGAGCCATCGGGCCGGCAGCGGAAGATGTGCGAGGCGCGGTCCTTGATCGTGCGGCGGCCGGGCGTCTCGTAGGTCTGCTCGGCGAAGGCGCCTTTGCACCAGTAGATCCAGCCGTCGGGGCCGTTGAAGGGGCCGTGAAGGTCGTTGCCGCAGCCGGTGACCGTCTTCCCCTGGAACCACTCGCTGCGCTGGTCGGCCACGCCGTCGCCATCGGTATCGGTGAGTTTCCAGATGCTCGGCGGCGCGCCGACGTAGAGTGAGCCGTCGCGCCACATCACGCCCTCGACGAACGGGAGCTTGTCGGCGAAGACGGTGCGCTTGGTGAACTTGCCGTCCGCGCCCGGCGCCTCAAAGCGCAGCACGCGATTGGTCGGATCCTTCGCCTGCTCGGGCGCCTTCGCGCTGGAGCCGGACGACTCGGTGACGTAGAGCCGGCCCAGCTCGTCGAAGGTCGCGGAGACCGGGTGCTCGATAAGCGGCGGCCCGGCGACGAGCTCGATCTCGAAGCCTTCCGGCAACGTGAAGTTGTGGGTGCCAAGGTGAACAGTGCCGGCCATGGCCGCGGCGGAGACGCCGAGCCAGAGCGAGCAGACGCGGGGGAGGACGCGAAGCATGGTGGGAGCATGGCAGGGCGCGGGGGGAAAAGCGAGTGTGCTCTTGCGGGAAGGTGACCAAGTTGGACTCCCGCGCCCGAAGCCATCCTCCTCATCTTCATCTTCCTAACCCGGCAGAGCCGGATGATGCAGCCGTCCCGGAGGGACGAAGGAGATTAGCCGGTGGTGCAGCGAGTGTAACGAGCGCAACCACCGGAACCCACCGCACACGCAGATGCGCCCCGGAGGAGGCGCCGGAACCGTGACGCCCCGGCAACGTTTCCACCGTCCCTCCGGGACGGTTTCCGGTTGGTTGAGGATTCCGGTGGTTCCGCTCGTTCCTCGCTGCACCACCGGCTAATTTCCTTCGTCCCTCCGGGACGGCTTCCTTCGCTCAGCGCTCGCACCGCAGCCCGAAGATCGTCGAGAACGTGTTCGTTGTTGGTCGTAATTATCATCTTCATCCCCAGCCCACATCCGTCCTTACTCCAATCGGGAGGAATGAAAAAAGACCGAAGGGGATGAAGCGGAGGATGAAGATGAAGAGGATGATTGCGCGGGACTGCCGCCAGCTTGAATCGACCCTGAGCAACTGGCACCCATGGGCCGTGCGCGGCTACGCCGTGGAGACCGGCGCCGGCTTCATCCCCTCCAGCGAGCCGATCCGCAGGATTTGCGGCCATTTGGCGATAACGAGGCCGACGACGAGGATGGTGCCGATGCCGCCGGCGACGACGGAAATCACGGGGCCGAACCAGGCCGCGGTGAGGCCGGACTCGAAGGCGCCGAGCTCGTTCGAGGAGCCGATGAAGATGTTGTTCACCGCCGCGACGCGGCCGCGCATGGCGTCGGGCGTCATCAGTTGCACCAGGGTATGCCGCACGACGACGCTGATGTTGTCGCACGCTCCCGCGACGGCGAGGGCGAGGAACGAGAGCCAGAAGTTCCTCGAAAGGCCGAAGACGATGGTCGCCAGCCCGAACCCCGCGACGGCCCAGCAGAGCGCCGCGCCGGCCTGGCGCATCGGCCGCAGATGCGCGAGGGCGAAGGCCATCGCGATGGCGCCGAGGGATTGCGCGCCGCGCAGCCGGCCGAGCCCGTCCGGGCCGACGTGCAGGATCTCCTCGGTGAAGACGGGGAGCAGCGCGGTCGCCCCGCCGAGCAGCACCGCAAAGAGATCGAGCGTGATCGTGGCGAGGATGACCTTGGTATCGCGCACGAAGCGCAGGCCCGCGAACAGCTCGGCCACCGGGTGCCCCGTGCCGCGCGGCTCGGCCTTGAACGGCTGCCGGATGCAGAGCAGGAAGAAGACGTAGAGGAGACTCGCGCAGGCGTCGGTGAGATAGATGAAGCCGTAGTCGAAATGCTTGAGCAGCAGGCCGCCGATCGTCGGGCCGACCACGCAGCCGACCTCGAAAAGGCTGCTGTTCCAGGTCGTGGCGTTGGCGAGCGTCTGGCGCGGGACGAGGTTCGCGATGAAGGGCGGGCGCGCCGCCCAGCCAAAAGTGCGCGCGGCGCCGCCGATCAGCAGCAGCGCGAGGTAAAGCGGGATCTCGGGACCGAACGCCTCCTGCTTCCCAAAGAGTCCCGTCATCCAGTGCAGGCCGGCACTGAGCTGCTGCGCGGCGGGCCAGTGCGCGACGTCCGCGACATGCCAGGAGACCCAGGCCAGCGCCACGGAGGCCAGGAGGCTGAGGAACTGCGTGCCCATGATGATGCCGCGCCGGCTGAGCCGGTCGGCGAGCTGGCCCGCGGGCAAGGCGAGAAAAATGATCGGCAGCGCGCCGACCAGCCCGATGAGGCCCAGCGCGAACTTGGAATGCGTGCGAAGATAAACCTCGTACCCGACCGCCATGTTGAGCATCTGCCGGCCGAGGATCGCGAGGAAATTGCCGCCGGCGTACAGCCGGTAGCCGGGGATGCGGAAGGCGCTGTACGGATCGCGCCCCGGGGGCGGAGCGGCGGCGCTGTCTTCTTCGTTGAGGATCGGCACGGTGGGGGAGAAATGACGAATGACGAAGGACGAAGGGACCGGACGAATTCGTCATTCGTCATTCGTCATTCGTCATTCGTCATTCGTCATTCGTCATTCGTTGTCACGTGAAGAAGAATCGCACCAGGTGGAAGAAAACCGGGGCGGAAAAGCAGAGCGAATCGATGCGGTCCATCATGCCGCCATGGCCGGGGAGCAGCTCGCCGTAATCCTTCACGCCGCGATCGCGCTTGATCGCCGACATGACGAGGCCGCCGAAGAAGCCCATGATGACGCAGGCCAGCGCGAGCAGGGTCGCCTGCCACCAGGTAAAGGGCGTGATCCACCACAGCGCGCCGCCGAGCGCCGCCGCCGAGAGCGCGCCGCCGACGAAGCCCTCGATCGTCTTGTTCGGGCTCAGCTTCGGCGCGATGGGATGCCGCCCGCACAGCTTGCCCCAGACGTACTGGAGCACGTCACTGATCTGCACCACGAAGACCAGGAAGAAGAGCAGCCGCGCGCCCGCGCCCTCATGGCCGCGGATGGGCAAGATCAAGAGCGCCGGCGCGTGGCTGACGAAGTAGACGCAAACCATGAGCCCCCACTGGATTTTCGCGGTGCGCTCGAGGTAGCATCCGTGATCGCCGGCGAGCGCGCTGCGAATCGGGATGTAGAGGAAAGCCCAGACCGGGATGAAGACGAGGAAGACGTCAACGTTGCCGGTTGCGAGCAGCCAGTAGTTGAGCGGCAGGATGACGAAAAACGCCGCGAACAGCGCGCGATGATCGCCCTGGCGCGTCGGCGTGAGCGTGAGGAATTCGCGCAAGCCGAGAAACGAGACGAGCGCGAACAGGACGATCGAGGTAATCCGCCCCGCCGCCACCGCGACGCCGAAGATCCCGGCCATGAGCCACCACGCATAGATGCGCTCGTTGAGATTCTCGATGACCTTGCGCGAGCGCTCATCGACCGCCCGCCGGCGAAGCGCCCGCCCGATGAGGCTGGCCAGCGAAAGCAGCGCAAAGAGTCCGCCGAAGAGGTAGAGTGTGGTAGCGTCGGCCATGGGGCGGAAAGTAATCAATCAGTAATCAGTGGGGCAGTAATCAGTAGTCGGCGTCTCATCGCAATGCAGGAACTGATTACTGCCCAACTGATGACTGATCACTCGCTGTGGATTGGGAGAGAATAGATTCGCCTTGGGCGGGGCGCGCGGTTAGGCAATGCGGCGCACCCCTTTCGGATATGACGACGAACCCCGCTCCCGGCCCGGCGGCGCCCGCGAAGAACGACTTCTTCATCAGCTACAACAAGGCGGATCGCCAGATGGCCGAGTGGATCGCCTGGCAGCTCGAGGACGCGGGGCATTCGGTCGTGATCGAGGCGTGGGACTTCATGCCGGGCGGCAACTTCGCGCTGGAGATGGACCGGGCGCTCGAAGCCTGCGAGCGCGTCATCGCGGTCCTCTCGGCCGACTACTTCGGCGCCCGCTTCACGCACCCGGAATGGGCGGCCTATTTCGCCCGCGACCCCACGGGCGAAGCGCACAGCGTCATCCCGGTCCGCGTCGGCGAGTTCTCCACGAAGGGCCTGCTCGGGCAGATCATCTACATCGATCTCCTCGGCCAGGAGGAGGACGCGGCGCGGGCCGCCTTGCTCGCCGGCGTCGCCGGGGCGCGCACCGGCCGCGGCAAGCCCGCGCGGGCGCCCGCTTACCGGCCGCGCGCCGCCGGGGCGCCTCCCTCCTTCCCAGCCCCGGCGGCCGCCGGCGGCTCCGGGCTCCTTCGCCATCAGTTGCCGCCGCACCCGCCCGTCTTCCTGGGGCGCGAGGAGGAGGTGGCGCAACTCTCCGCCCACCTTGCGCAAGAGGGTGCGCAAGGCGCGGCGATCACCGGGAGCAGCCTGCAAGGGATGGGCGGAGTCGGGAAGACGGCGCTGGCCGTCGTGCTCGCGCACCGGGTGGCGGCGCGGTATCCGGACGCGCAACTCTACCGCGACTTGCGCGGGGCCGATGCCGGGCAGCAGCCGCTCACGCCCGCCGAGGTCATGCGCGACTTCATCCTCGCCCTGCGGCCGGACGCCGGCCAGTTGCCGGAGGAGCCCGGCCAGCTCGGCGGCATCTACCGCGCGGTGCTGAGCGAGGCCGGGCGCGTGCTCGTGTTGCTGGATAACGCCGCGGACGCCGCGCAAGTCCGCCCGCTGCTGCCGCCGGCGGGCTGCCTGCTGCTCGTCACCTCCCGGCAGCACTTCACCCTGCCCGGCCTGGCCGTCCGCAACCTCGACTGCCTCGCGCCGGACAAGGCGGCCGAGCTGCTCCAGCGCCTCGCCCCACGCGTGGCGGAGCACGCCGCCGAAGCCGCGCGACTGTGCGGCGGCCTGCCGCTGGCGCTCGAAGTCTTCGCCGGCGCGATCAACGACCAGAGCCTGACCGATGTGCCCGAGCTGCTCGCCCGGTTGCAGGCCGGGGAGGAAAAGCTGGAGCCCGTCGACGCCGCCTTCGAGGTCAGCCAGAGCCTGCTCCCCGAGGAAACCCGCGCCGCCTGGCACACCCTCGCCATCTTCACCGCCAGCTTCGACCTCCCCGCCGCCGCCGCCGTGTGGGAAAAGGAACCCGCCGCCGCGCGGGCCACCTTGCAGGCGCTGGTCAACGCCAGCCTCGTCGAGTGGGATGAGGGCAAGGCCCGCTTCCGCCTGCACGACCTTGCCCGGCAGTTCTGCGAAGGGCGGCTGCCCGCGGCCGCGCGCGAGGAGGCCCGCCTCCGCCACGCCCGGCACTACATCGCCGTGGCGGAGGAATCCCAAGAGCTATACCTCCAAGGGGGCGCGCAGGTGCTGGCCGGTCTCCAGCTCTTCGATCGCGAGCGCACCCATATCGAGGCCTCATTTGCCTGGCTGCAAACGCGCGCCGACGTTCCCTCCGCGAAGCTGCTCGTCTCGCTCGTCAACGCGGTGGCGTATGTCGTCCAGCTACGCTTTCATCCCCGCCGGCGCATCGCCTGGCCCGAAGCGCAGTGCGCCGCGGCGCGGCTGATCGGCGACCGGAGAGCCGAAGGGTACGCCCTCGCCAATCTCGGCCTCGCCCACTCCGCCTTGGGTGACGCGCGCAAGGCCATCGAGTTTTACGAACAGCGACTGGTCATCGCGCGTGAGTTCAGCGATCGGCGCGGGGAAAGTGCAGCCCTCGGCAATCTCGGCGGCGCCTACTACGACTTGGGCGACGCGCGCAAAGCCATCGAGTTTCACGAGCAGGACCGGGACATCGCGCGTGAGATCGGCGACCGGCGCGGGGAGGGGCAGGCCCTCAACAATCTCGGGCTCGCCTACAAGGACTTGGGCGACGCGCGCAAGGCCATTGAGTTCTACGAGCAGTCGCTGGTCGTCAAGCGCGAGATCGGCGACCGGTACGGCGAGGGCAACGCCCTAGGCAATCTCGCCAACGCCTACTACGCCTTGGGCGACGCGCACAAGGCGATCGAGTTCTATGATCAAATCCTGGTTCTTCATCGCGAAATCGGCGACCGGCGTGGGGAGGGGCAAGATCTCGGCAACCTCGGCAACGCCTACGCCGCCTTGGGCGACGCGCGCAAGGCCATCGAGTTCTACGAGCAGCGGCTGGTCATCGCGCGCGAGATCGGCGACCGGCGTGGGGAGGGCTACGCCTCCTTCAACATGGCCAACCAACTCTGGCCGGCCGGCGAGCGGACGCGGGCGCTGGAGCTGATGGAAACCGCGTGGCAGATCTGGACCGCCATCGAAAGCCCGGACGCGGCGGATGCGGGGGCGCTGCTGCAAGAGTGGCGCGAGGAGATGGGCGGCGGCGCTCCCCCTTCTCGTTCCCAAAGTTAAGCGAAGCGCTTTGGGAACGCGCCGGCTGCCCGAAACTCCGTTTCCGTGAGTGCGCGGCCGGGCGGGCGCGGGTGTCGTGATCGCCGCCGCTCCGCATCCGGGCCCATCGGGAAACGGAGTTTCCAGGCGGCGCGGCGTTCCCAAAGCGCTGCGCTAACTTTGGGAACGAGAGGGGAGAGGCTTGCGGGTGAGAAGGCGCAAGGCCCTCGGAATGAGGGTGTTGCGCCGGAGGAGACGCGCCTCGTCCACC
>DASYIS010000473.1:0-15264 GCA_035997375.1 Chthoniobacteraceae bacterium | reverse complement strand
GTCCCAGATGTGCTCGGGCTGATACGGCCGCGTCCCCGGGCCGCCCATTTTCAGGGAGAGCGTGCCGCTCGCCGCGAGGGCGTAGTCGCGGACCATCTCGGCATCCATGCGGAAGCGCGGGCCGCGCGAGAGGAGGCGGTTCTGCGGGTCTTTCTCGGACGGTGTCCGTCCTCGGTGCCGACGGCGCGGCACCCTCCAGCTTCTCCGGCGTGAGCGTCGCCGCCTGCCGGTAGGTCGCCGAGGAGCATGAGGGTGAAGAATTTCTTCACGTCCCAGCCCGACTCGCAGAACTCCACGGCCAGCCAGTCGAGCAGCTCCTGGTTCGCCGGCTGCGCGCCGATCCGCACCAGCCCGGTGCCGAAGAGCTCCTGCCAGAAACGGTTCACCGTCACGCGCGCGGTGAGCGGATTCTCCGGCGCGACGAGCCAGCGCGCGAGGCCGAGCCGGTTCGTCGGCGCATCGGCTGGCATCGCGTGCAGCGCGCTGAAGCCCGGCGGGCGTGCGACGAGGCAAGCCCAGCCTGCCAGTGCCTCGTCTGTTCTTTTCCGGTTCAGAGAGGCGAGCTACTCAACGCGCGCCGGAAATTCCGGGCACAAAACCGAAGACGCGACCTCGAGGTCAGGCGCATCTTTCCGGTAGAACACCATGCGGCCGTCGCGCTCGCGAAACCAGACCTCCTCCGCGCCCGTCTCGAAGAAGAGTCGCTTCTTTTTGCGCAATTCGCGCCGCGAGTTGCTGGGCGAGATGACTTCGATGCAGATTTCCGGCGCTTGGGTCAGGCAAATCTGCACGCGCTCCGCCTGCCAGTGTTCCCGTGAAATCCAGGCGGCGTCCAGACACTTCACGCCGCAGCTCGTCGAGACGGGACAAACGATCACCGTCAAGCCACTCGGCAGCAGAGTCTTCAACAAAAACGCGATGCTCGCCTGATCTGCACCGTGCTCAGGAGCGAGGAGCGGCAGCATGATGATTTGTCCCAACTCGTCGGTTTCGATTCGATTGGGCAACTCGGCCAGGAATTCGTCGGCGAGCAACTTTTCCCAAACTGCCAGATTGAAGGCGTGCTGGTCCGCCAACTCCGGCGTCCCCGGCTCATCGGGAAATGTGGACATGACAACGGCACCCTACCGCCACTCCGCCAGCCCGACAAGAATTGAGCCGCCCGCACCACGGCGCAGACGCACGAATCTGGGGCGCGCGCGTTTTTGTGTCGAAATTTTTCGCCGCGCGCTCTTTGCTCCGCAGATCGATGAATCGCCCGTTGCGCACTTTTCTCCTCGTGGCCGTGGCGGCGGCGCTGGCGGGCCTCGGGCTGGCGCTCTGGCACTCGGCGGACCCGGCCTACACGGTGCAGGAGTGGGTGAACCGGGACCGCTTTTCCAAGTATGACACGCTCATCCGGGACGTGGGCCGCAAGTACCGCGTCGACCCGATGCTGATCAAGGCCATCGTCTGGCGGGAGAGCAAATTTCACGCGGAGATGGTCGGGACGAGCGGCGAGCGCGGCCTGATGCAGGTCGGCGAGCCGGCCGCGCGCGACTGGGCGCGCATCAACAAAATCGAGACCTTCGTGCCGACCGATCTCTTCGACCCGAAGGTGAACCTGGAGGTCGGCGTCTGGTACGTGGCCAAGGCGGCGGAGCATTGGAAGGACAAGGACGACCCCGTCCCCTTCACCCTCGCGGAGTACAATGCGGGAAAAAAGCGCGTCGATCGCTGGATCAAGGAAAGCGGCAAACCGGATGACGCGACCGCGGCGGACCTCATGCAGTGGGTGGATTTCCCGGGTACGAAAAAGTACGTGGAGGACATCGTGGAGCGGCGGAAAACGTACCAGCGGCGCGGGCGGCTGTAGACGGGCGGAGGCCTGGGAACGCCAATCTCCCGATTGGCGAGAATGCAACGCGGTATAACCGCGGAGCAGACGAGGACACCGGAAACTCGCCAATCAGGAGATTGGCGTTCCCAGGGCTCCGCGCGCTCGACAAACCCGCCCACCCTGCCTACCTTCCCCTCTCGCCATGGCTCACGCGAACATGATCGAAACGGACGGAATCGTGCGGGAGGTGCTTCCGGGCACGCTCTTTCGCGTCGAGCTTCCCAACGGGGCCTTGGTGCTGGCACACATCTCGGGCAAGATGCGCAAGCACTTCATCCGCATCGTGCCGGGCGACAAAGTGCAGATCGAGCTCTCCCCGTACGATCTCTCCAAGGCGCGGATCATCTTCCGCGCACAATAAAAGCGCTGGGAATAAGCGCGGCTTGGCGCTTTGCTGCGTAGTTCACTGAGAGCGCAAGAGCCGCCGGGGAACCCCGCGGCTCTGCACCAACATCCAACCCACTCACATCTTATGGCCAACGAATCTGAATTTCCGGGCAATCTGGACTCCCTCAAGGAAACGGTGCAAAACGCCGTCGAAGACCTGAAAACGGCCGCGCAGGCCAAGGCGAACGAATTCCGCTCCGCCGCGGAAACCAAGGCCCACGAGTTCCGCGCGGCCGCCGAGGCGAAAGCCCACGAGTTCCGGCAGACGGCGGAAGCCAAGGCCGGCGAGTTGAAGGAAAAGGCCGGCGAGTATTATGAGGAAGCCCGCGCGAAGGCCGGGGAATACTACGGCCAGGCGCGCGAGCGCGCCCGCACGCTGCAGGACGACGGCGAGGTCTACGTCCGGGAGAATCCGCTGCGCGCCCTGTGCATCGCGGCGGGGGCGGGCTTCCTGCTCGGCCTCATGTTCCGGAAGTAACGCCCATCTCCGATGCCGGAACCTACCGCCGAGGATCGCCGAGCGGCCGCGCAGGAAGGCTTCCTCGGCCATCTGGCCGGGCTGCTTTCCGCATCGGCCGGCTACTTGCAGGGCCGTCTCCAGCTCCTCGGGCTGGAGAGCAAGGAGGCTGCGGTCCATTACGCCATCATCGTGGGCCTGCTCATCGCGGCGCTCGTGGTGCTGGTGTTTGGCTACTTCTTCCTCTGCTTCTTCGCGATCTTCGGCCTCGCCGCGCTGATCGAGGCCTTCACCAGTGCGCGGCATGCCTACATCTGGGTCACGCTCGGCATGGCGCTGCTTCACATCGGCGCGGCGGTGGGCGCGGTGCTCTATGCCAAGGCCCGCTTCGCCGAGCCGATGTTCACCGCCACCATCAACGAATTCAAGAAAGACCAGGAATGGCTGACTCCGCAAAAAAGCGTGAACTGATCGCGCAGATCGACCGTGCCCGGTCCAAGGCGACCGCCTGCCGGCGCGAGCTGAAGGGGGATCTGAACGTCGCCGACCGCGTGCATGAAGTCGGCGAGCAGGTGCGGTACGAACTCAAGGAAAGCGTCGACCAGCACCGCGGCCTCTGGCTCGGCGGCGCCGCGCTCCTGGGCCTGCTCATTTCGAAAATCCCGCCGCGGACCAAGGTCATCGTGCGCGGGAACGGCAGCAAGGCCTCGCGCGAGGCGACGAAGGCCGGCAAGGCCGGGCTGTTCGTGGCGGCGCTCGGCTGGCTCTTCAGCCTCGTGCGCCCGATGCTCATTTCATGGGGGAGAAAGCGGCTCGTGCAGGCGTTCACCGAACGGCAGAGGCGGATCTGAGGGAGGTGGGGATAGACGCGGTGAGACTGGATTCGATCCTCAAGTCCGGTCGGTTACGCAAAGAGTTCCGCGAGGTCGACGGAAACGCCCGGAAGGGCGGAGGAATGAAGGACATGCGGTACGGAGAGCGTCAGCATCTCGGCGTAGCCGGCGGGCGACGGGCAACGGTAGACTTCGACCTGTTTCTTCGCGGGCCGCACGATCCAGTATTCCACGACCGCCGCTTCTGCGTAGATCAGTGCCTTGGCTCGATCGAGAGCCAGAGAGGAGACCGCAACCTCCACGACGAGCTCGGCCGACTCCGGGTGCCTATGCTTGAAGTCCTTCCTCGTCCCGCGGACGACGAGCACATCCGGCTCCGGAACGCTGTCGGACAAGCGCAGCGGCCACTCGTGGAAGACGACGAACCCAGGTGAAACCTGCCGGCTGAGAATTTCCCGCATTTCATCGCCCAGATAACTATGTCGCGGTGTTTTGCTCACTTTTTCGATGATTAGGCCACGCAGCAGTTCAGTTCGTCGGCCCTCCGTCAACGGGTAGTAAGCCTCGACCGAAATCGGGAACAGATGTGCGCGAACTTCCGACAAACCCAGCAGCGCCGCCGCCGCGTTCTCCTCGGCCGCAGCGGTCGCAGCGGTCGCCTCTTCATCGATCTCCGGTTCGTCGAGCAGCGTGGACATGCGGGGAAACTACCATCCATCGACTCGCTCGCCAAGCGCGGCGGCGCACCGCTCATTTGGGAAAGTCGGCGGACCAAAGGCAAGCGTCGTCAGCGCCGCCGCCAAATGCTCGCCTGCGCGACGCTCCACTGGAACTTCCGCGCGTGCTCGCGAATGAGGAACGGGAGGTCCTTGGTTCCGGTCAACTCGAAGTCATCTCCCAGATCGGCGCGCAAGCCCGCCAGCGTGTTGCCGGCTTCTCCGCAGAGCCAGTTCTCGCGCGGAGTGTACTCCTCCAGCCACGTGTACGGCGACGTGATCACCAGTTGGCCGCCGGGTTTGACCAAGCTCGCAAGCTGCTCGAGACACCGCCCCGGCGCGTGGAGACGATCGACCAGGTTCGCCAGCAGGACGACGTCGAACACGCCGAGTCCTGCCCGCAGCGCCTGCGCGTCGCCGCGCTCGAACTTTACGCGCCGGCGGTCGATTTCCGCGGGCACCCGCGCCAGCAGCGGCGTGCTCCGCGGGCCTTCGTCGAGGCGGGAATAGCCCAGCTCGCCGGCTTGGCGCAGCTTCGTGGCCGCACGGATGAAGCTCTGCGAGTAGTCGATCCCGATCACTTCCGTACAACGACGCGCCAGCTCGAAACTCGAGCGGCCGACGGCGCAGCCGAGGTCGAGCGCGCGGGCGTTCGCCGGCAGCTCGCCGACGCATTCGCTCACGCAGCGCGCGGGGTACTCCAGCGCATCGCGCGGCCCGAACGCGTACGGCAGGATCTCCTCCGGGGCGCCGTAGTGAAAGAGCAGGTACTCGGCGAGGAGCTTCTCCGTCTCGTAGACGTTCACGAGCCGGCGGCCTCGAGCAGGCCGCGCATGTAGGGCGCGAGCTGGTAATGGCGGAGCAACACCTCGGTCTTCCCCTGCCGATGCATGCGCACCTCGGGCACGTCGATGTCGGGCGTCTTGCTCGGCGAAAAGAGGATGTCGTCGTGCGTGGCGTGGCTCTTTTCCGCGAAGCGATCGGGCGTCAGCTTGCCGCCGAGATGATCGCTGCGGCCGGTCGCCACGTGGAGCGTGCCGAGGATCTTTTCATCCTGGATGTCGCGGCCGGAGACCGGGAGATCCTGCGTGCCGAAACCAAGCTCGCCCAGCTCGCCGGTCACGGGATCGCTCGTCAGCTTGCGGTTGTGCTCAGCCACGATCTCGGCGCTCCCGCGCAGCAGCGTCGCCTCTTTGACCCGGCCGGCCGTGACGTGCATGAGGCCGATCGTTCCGTCTTCATAGCGCATGGGAAACTCGCCCTCGGCGCCCGTCGGCACGAAGTAGACTTCGCCCGCCGGGAGGTTGGCGACATCGGGCTCGCCGGAGCGACAAAGGCCGTGGCTCTTCTGCGCCTCCTGCCGGCCGAGCTCGAGCTTCAGCGTGTAGCGCGCGCCGGCGAAAGCGTAGTCGATTTCCACCCAGTCGGCGCGCGTCACGCCGAGCCGCAGCTTCTCCGCCTGCTTGCTCACTTCGAAGTAATCGACGCTCAATCCGCTCGCGAGGATGATGTCATTCATCCCGTGCATCGTCGCGCCACGGAAGCCGAACTGCTTCGCCAGCGCGGTCAGCGGCGCGGTCGCGGAGTAAGTCGAGATGCAGAGCACGAGGTCATAGTTGCGCAGCACGTCGTGGACGAGATTCAGCTCGCGCCCCTCGGCGTCGAATGCGGACTCGGGCAGGTCGAGGTTGCTGCCGCCGGTCATCGCATAGGCGTACATATCGCAGCCTTGGAGATCCAACTCATCGGCGACGCCGCCCTTCAGCCCTTGGAGGAAGGTATCGTGCGCGTGACGCTGGATCGTGAGCTTCGGATCCTTGAGGAAGGCATAGCCGGCCATCTGGCGCGGGTCCGCCAAATCGATGAGGATGCAGACGCGCTCGCCGGGACGCGGATCGAAGACGGTCTTGAGGAGCCGGCTGAGGCTGAAGGGCGGAAACTGGCGGGCGGTGGCGGGGCGAGGCGCTTCGAGAGTCGTATTCATTGCGGGCGGCTAAATTCGGAAGACGGACAAGTTGACGCTGGCGGAACGGCGCGTCCAACGGAATTGATTCCGTATGAAATGGCAACTCCGCAACCGCACGCTCGACTTGGGCGCCCGCGGCGTCGTCATGGGGGTGCTGAACGTGACGCCCGATTCGTTCTCCGACGGCGGCGCGTTCCTCGACCTCGAGCGCGCGGTCGCCCGTGCGCTGGCGATGGTGGCGGAAGGCGCGGAGATCATCGACATCGGCGGTGAATCGACGCGGCCCGGCGCGGAGCCAGTGTGTGCGGAGGAAGAAATGCGCCGCGTGCTGCCCGTGATCGAACGTCTCGCGCCGCACGGTGTCCTTCTTTCCATCGACACCATGAAGCCCATCGTCGCGCGAGCGGCCCTCGACGCCGGCGCGGCGATCGTGAACGACGTGGGCGGGCTGCGCGACCCGGCGATGCGCGAGGTGGTGCGCGCGACCGGCGCCGGCGCGATCGTGATGCACATGCAGGGAACCCCGCGCGACATGCAGCGCGCGCCGGCCTACGAGGACGTGGTGCAGGAAGTGCGGCAATTCTTTCGACAACAGGAAGCCGCTTGCCTAACCTCCGGCGTGGCCCCCCATTGTCTCGCCTTCGATCCCGGCCTCGGCTTCGGCAAAACCGTCGCGCATAATCGCGCGCTGTTGCGGAGCCTCGGCGAGCTGGCGCCGGCGCAGCGTCCCGTGGTCCTCGGGGTTTCGCGCAAATCTTTCCTCGGCGAAGCGATCGGCTCGCGGGCCATGGAAGACCGCGCCTGGCCGACGGTGGCGCTGACCAGCCTGGCCCGCACGCTCGGCGCGCGCGTGGTGCGCGTCCATGACGTGCGCCCGAACGTCGAGGCGATGCGGATGACCGAGGCCATCCTGGGAGGTGGCGCATGAGCCCCGCGGAGCAGGCTTTCACGTGGGCGGCCGCGCATTGGAAGGCCACGGTCGATTTCATCATCATCGGCCTGGGAATTTACGGCGTCTGGCGGCTGATCCGCGCGACGCGCGGAGCCAAGGCCCTCTTCGGCGTCGTCCTCGCGCTGCTGGTCGTGGTGCTCATCGCGCATCTGCTCGATCTGCAAATGACGAAGTGGCTCTTCCGCAGCCTCTCGCTCTTCATCGGCATCTCGCTGGTCATCCTGTTCCAGACGGAGTTGCGCCGCGCGCTTGGCTCGCTCGGGAGCGACCGCCTCCTCTCGCTCGTCGCGCAGGATCGCGCGTCGGTCGAGGTGCTCGCCGAGGCGACCTTCGAGCTCGCGAACCGGCAACTCGGCGCGCTCATCGCCGTGGAACGCAAGAATTCGCTCGAGGAGTTCGCCGAGAGCGGCGTGCTCATGGATGCCATCCTGTCGCAAGAGCTGCTCGTCACGATCTTTCATCCCAAGACCCCGCTACACGACGGCGGCGTCATCGTGCGCAACGACCGCATCGTCTCCGCCGCCTCCATCTGGCCGGTGACGCAGCGCGCCGACCTCGACCGCAACCTCGGTCTGCGCCATCGCGCCGGCCTCGGACTGACCGAGGAATACGATCCCGTCGTCATCATCGTCAGCGAGGAGACCGGGATCGTCTCGATCTGCCATCACGGCATCATCGAGCGCAACTTCGATCCCGAGAGCCTGAAGACGCGCCTCGACGAGCTGCTGCTAACCGAGGAAGTGAAGGAGGAGGAACCCCTGCCGCGCTCGTCGGGCATCCGTGAAGTCAGCGGCATCCGCCGGCGGCATGGGTCGGGCTCGCGGGCGGAGGAGAAGCGGGATGACCGGATTGCATTCTGAGGGAGGCGGAAGTGGGAATCGCTCCCCACACGCATGCTCACTTCAGCAAGCCACGCTTTCGGAAACGATGCTCGAGTTGTCGAATGATCCCATCGTCCTCTTTCAACAGCGCGAGTGGTCTCAACTCACGGAGAATCTGCCCAACGTCGAGGCGCTTGCCTTGCACGCTGAGGACACTATCCACGTCCGACCAGTCGCGATCGCGCGACGCATAGGCTTTGTGCACGATCAAATCTTCCGCGGAACAAGTGAACAGTCTGGGCCCATGCTGGGAATCCCACCAGGACGCACGCGCAATGGAGCGCTCTTCGAATTCCAGCACGCCGAGGGCGACATCCATGCGAATCCCGTTGGGATGCTTGAGGAAGAGGATTCGTGAACGCTGGGCCATCTCCAACGTGTTGGCGTACCAAGGCTCGAATTTTCCAGCAGCCCTTCGATACATTCGTCATCACGTTCGATACGCGTGAGCACGGTCATGTCGGCGTCTTGCGTTTGTCGCTCAACTCCCCATCGATTCACGACGATTCCGCCGATGATGCAGAATGGCCAGTTACGGGCGCGAACGACCTCCTGCAAATCAAATGCCGCCTGAAAAACTGCGTTCACTGGAGCGCGCGAATTTTCATGAAACGCCGCTGCGCCAGCACGAGACCCTCGTCCTCCTCCGGATCGCTGAACGCTAATAGACGAGCCACTCGTTCGGGGTCTATTCCCTCCATCAGTTGGTCGGCAACGCGCCACTTTTCCGCTTCCGTTCGCTTGCTCGCTTCGAGCGCCTGCATCTCGTTTCCGAAGCGATATCCCTCCTCACGGCGCCGCATCATCTCGCGTTGCTCTTCAAGAGTCAGCTTGGTCATGTCACAACGTTAATGGGCCGAGGGAACCATGTCGAGGTGATCCCAACGCTGCCACACCGCCCAATGAGTGCGAGGGTTTTCATCCGCCGACTCCGAGTTGCGGCGCGGAGCCGGTCTAATTCGTCAACGCAATCGCCGTCACGTGCGCGTCGTCTTTCACGATGATGCGGCCGTTCGAATACGCCGGGCTCGACCAGGTCTTGCCGCAGGCTTGCATGCGGCCGAGCTCTTCGTATTTGTCGGGGCGCGCGGAGACGAGGGTCAACTCGCCTGTGGAGTTGAGGACGAGCAGCTTGTCGTTCACGGCAGTGATGCTGGCGTAGTCGGCAAGACCGGGCTGACGCCACAGTTCATTGCCCGTGGCGAAGTCGACGCAGACGAGATCCGTTCGGTTGCCACCGCCTTGCGTGAAGAGGTTCTTACCCACGAGCGTCGGCGTGCCGAGGATGGTCTTCAGCGGGGCGTCCGTCCAGTCGCGATCGGCCTTGAAGTTGCCGCCCTCCTGCTTGATGTGAAACTTGATCGTCCCGATGTTCGTGGAAGCCACGGTGACGGTGTCGCCGGAGATCACCGGCGTGCAGACGTGCCGTTTGGCGCCGGTCTTCAGCGGCTCGCGCCAGAGGATTTTGCCGTCTTTCGCGTCCACGCCCATCAGCGCATCGGCCGTGAAATGAACGGCCTGCCGGCGGCCGCCGAGCGTGCCGACCATGACGGACGAATAGGCGGTGTTGTCAGTGCCCGCCTTCCAGATTTCCTTGCCCGTCATCTTGTCGAAGGCGACCAGCGTCGCGCCTTTCGTGCTGCCGACGGGGACAAAAATCAGATTGCCATCGACGACCGCCGAGCCGTTGTTTCCGTGCCGGCGCGAGGCGGTTTCATTTGCCTCCGAACTGCCGCTCTTGTTGCCGAGAAACGTCGCGCCGTAGTTCGTCCCAAAGCTCGTCTCCCAGAGCTTCTTGCCGGTCGCGAGGGCCAGCGCCTTGAATTCGCCGCTCGAGCTTTGCACGTAGAGCCGGTCGCCATCGACAAGCGGCGTGCAGCGCGGCCCTTCGGAGTAGTTGGAAAAAGTGACCATCGGTGCGACCGGCGCGCTCCAGAGCGGCTTGCCGCTCGCGAGGTCGACGCAATTGACCATCTCCTGGCCATTCTTGCCGTCGAGGTAGACGACGACATTGCCCGCGATGATCGGCGAGGCCATGCCGGGCCCGACGTCGAGCTTCCACAAGACTTTCGGCTCCTGCGCGAGCTTGGTGATCGGGTGATTCGGGTCGACTGCCACGCCGTCGCGATTCGGCCCGCGCCACTGCGGCCAGTCCCCCGCCTCGAGCGACGCGCCGGCGGAGAGCAAAGTGACGAGGGCGAGGAGAGGGAGCGATCTTTTCATCGGGAGGTTCCGCAGTTGTAGCAGGCGCGAGGCGGGGTTCAAGCGCGGCGGCGGGGACTACTCCGACTCCGCATCGGTGGTGATCTCCGCGAGATAATTCAAGAGCATCTGCCGCCGGTCGCGAATCGGGAGATAGCCGCGCTTGCGTTGCCAGGCCCAGATCTGCGCTTTCGTAGTCCACGGCGCGTCGGGGTCGAGCTCGTCGTCGGAATCCCGGTCCGGCCCATGGACGATATCGAGATCGCCATAGTGGAGGGCGTATTCCTCGAAAATGTCGAAGATGCCGAGGCAACGCGCTCCATCGTAGCCGGCCGCGAGGCAGAGATCGAGCGCGTGCCGGTCCGCGTCGCACTCCTTTTCGGGGCCGTACAGGCGGCTCTCCAGCGCGTGAAAAGCCGCGGCAAACAGGTCCGACCCCGGCAGATGAATGAGCTTCTCCGCCCAGCCGGCGAAGAGATTCAAGTGCTGCAAATCATGATGGGCGAGCTCGTGCGCGACAATGAAGGCGACATGCTCGTCGGTCGCGCAACGCTCAAAGAGCCGGCGCGAAATGTAGATGTAACGGCCCGGTCCCGTAAACGCGGTGAACAGCTCGAGCCACGGAATCTCGACCACCAGGCGCTCGGCTTCCGGACGGTCGAACTGGAGCCGGTCCTCGACGCGGCAGACCCGCTCGATCGCCCAATCCGCCTCCTCAAAAAGAGCCGCCTCGGCGATTCGCGCATGCAGCCACTCGCCGATCGCCGCGCCATCCTTGAGATCGAAATCGGAAGCCATCGCGTGCTTCACGCAGCGAGGAGCGGTCCGGCGGCGACCAGCTTCTTTTTTCGCGGATCGACCACGAGCGAGAGGCCTTCCAAAGTGCGCGCGCCCAGCAGCGTCAGATCGCCGGGCTCTCCGAACACCACTTCGTCGATTGTGAAATACTTGTCGACCCGCAAAATGGCGAAGCCGACGCTTCGCGTGATCTTCTGCCCGTTGGCCATTGTAAACACCAGATCCTTCTTTTCGCGATTGACGCCGATATTCTCCAAAACTTTCGTCGGAATCCACGTGTACTCGCTCCCGGTCTCGACCAAGGCGCGCGGGATCTTCGCCGACCGCGTTCGGTCGGTGTGGTTTTCCAGCTTACAACCGACGTGGAAGGCGCCCATCGAAAGTAGGATAAGGTAACCGACAAACGGAGGCAACTCCGCGCGCCGGCCTCGCCACGCGCCGCTACTTGAACCGAATCTTCACGTCGGCTTCTTCTTTCTTCAGGTACTTCGCGTCCTTCGGCGGCTCCTTCAGGTCTTGCTTCCCGGCCGCGGCGTCCTTGAAGACCTGCGCGTACTTCGGGTCGGCAAACATGCCGGCCAGATTCATCTCCGAGAGCACCACCTCGTCGCCCTGCCGGAAGTGCGAATTCGTCTCCACGATTTTTCCGTCCACGCGCACGGCCATCCGCAAATTCAAGTGCTTCAACGCCTCGAAAAACGCCTCGCGCTGTTTCGGATCGGCGTTCTTGTCCGGCGGAGGCGGGTTCTCCTTCTTCTCCTTGGCCTTGATCGGCACGATCAATTCGGACACCGCTCCTTTCGTGAACTTGAAATTGCGACTCGCGTCGTCCGCCGCCGGCGCGCCGGGCCCCTTCATTCCCTCCTCCTGCAAGAAGGCGTCGGCGTGGAGCTTGTTGATGTCCGCAAACTCGTAGACCGCGTCGTAGCCCATCATCTCCTTCGTCTCGAGCGCCTTGAATGACTTGACCGTGATCCCCTCCCCCAGCTTGGCCGCATCTTTCGCCAGCGTTTCCGCCGTCGGTCGCGGCATCTTCATCTGGAACGTCCCCTTGTCCTCCGGCTTGTCCGACGCAAAGCTGTCGCGGGAAGCCATGAAATGCTCGGTGATTTGACCGCTGCCATCGCGCTTGATCGTGAGGACGCGATTGACTTCGCAACCAGTGATGAACCAGAGCGCGCTGACGGCGAGGAGGAGGAAACGCAAGGGGGACATGGCGAAGGGATACGCCGTTCGGCGACCATTGCCAATCACGATCCTGCTCCGGTTTCATCGCGGGCCCGCCAGGTCCACACGCGATTCACGATCACGCCCGCGGCGCAATGCGGCCGGCCCGGCTATTTGAACGGAAATTCGTCCTTTAGGATCACCTCCCGGATCGGCGACGGTTTCGATTCCTTGCCCTCCGCGTCGATGCTCGTCACGAAAACGTACATCGGGCGCGCGGGCTGCAGCTTGTCGAAGAGCAGCACGTTGGGTTGGGTGATCGACTTCGCCCATTTGCTCGAGGACTTTTGATCGACGGCCAACGGCTTGGCGCCGCGGCCATCGGCGTACGCCGCGACGTAGCCGCGGTAGCTCGCGGCGTTCGGCGCCGGCTCGACTTCCACGAACAACCGCGTGCCGTCATAGATCTCCGGCGGCGGATAAACCTTCGCGATCTTGGGCGCCGCGCCGGCGCCCGACTGCTGCAACGCGGCGTGTGGATTCGGCAGCGCGGCGAGCGTCCCCTTGGTCATCGCGCCGGCGGCGGAAGTCTGCAGGAGTACGGGCGCGTCCGTCATGTTTTCGCGGCTCGCGTACTCGGCCGTGAGATCGTCGAGCTCGAGCGAGAGATCGTCGATCGGGAACATCTGGTCGGCGTAGATCATCTGCGGCCGCATCTCGACGAAGATACGCGTGAGCTTCAGCGGCAGGTCAACGATCCCTTCCGCGTCGGAGCCCCACCAGACCGCATCGGGCTCGCGATAGTCGTCGCCCGGGGCCGTGTTCGGCAGCGGGAATCGCAGATAGCGCCAGCCATCGTAATTGATGGAATTCCACGAGTGGGTGTCGTCGCAATTCCACGCGTCGCGCGTGCCGCAGCTCCGCCACTTCTCGCCTTTCGCGTCGACCACTTCGTAGACGATCCGGTTCCAGGCAGAGTGGCCGCGAACGTACATGCCGAGCGCCTCGGCTTGGCCGGGAATCGGGATCGGCGCCGGCGGCACGAACATCCCGTAGAAGCCGACCATCGGCTTCTTTTGGTCCGGCTCCGCCAGCTTCACGTGCAGGACCGTCGAGTCCCGATCCGCGCTCTTTCCCTGGTGGAACTCCATGCGGCCCGGCTCGCGCGGCATGTCCCAGTGATTGGTCTGGTAGGCCTCGTCGACGCCGGCCTGGTAGCTCCATGCGCTGTGCTCGAAATCGTCGAGCTTCGTGCTGAGCGGCGCCGGGGCTTCCGTGTAGCTCGGCGGGCCGGCCGTGGCGAACGCGAGCGAGACGCCCTCGCCCACGAGCCATTGCGGGTTGGGAGAAAGCGTCACGGTGGCGTTGCCGCCGCTGACTTCCACCGGGAACGCGTTGCCGTGCAGATCATAGCGAGTGAGCTTCCCGTTGCCCGACGTCGTCAACTCCAGCGGGCGTGTGCCGCGGATCGTCCAGACCGCGTAGACCATGCGGTCCGTGTCCTTGAAGCGAACGCAATAGGTGCTGCGCGAGCCGGTCTCCAGCCAGCCGTCGTACTTCGCGAGATCGAGGATCTGCGTCATCGTGGCGAAGGCCGCCGCCGCCGGCTTGGGATTGAAATCCGGCAGGCGATCGTAGAGCCCGCAACTGCCGTAGTGCGACGAGCCCCAGCCGTCGGAACACGTCTCCAGCGCCCAGGTCCGCATGAACTTCGTCGTCCCGAGGCTCAGCGAAAGGACCGCCGTCCGCACGACGCTCGCCGCCTGCTCTTCAAAGGTCAGGCCCATCGGTCCGCTCGACGGAAAATAGCTTTCCAGGTGCACGATCTCCTTGTTCAGCAGCCCCTTCTCATGCATCTGATGATGCAGGAACCAGAGCAGGATCGGCTCGGTGGCGCGCGGTTGTCGCTCCGGCATGCGCTCGAATTGCGGAAGATCCATGCCGAAACCGTCGAACATGTCGTTGCGCCAATCCTCCAGCCGGAAGAACGGCTGCGCGAAATTGCCGGCGCCGTGGCCGAAAATGATCTTCAGCCCCGGCGCATACTTGCGCACGCCCTCCTGCGCCGCCTTCGCCGTCAGCCACAGGGAGCGCAGCCGGTCCGCTTCGGGCTGCGTGTAATCGAAGTACGGCTGACCCATCGCCCACGGCGACATGCCGTGCGTCACCCGGAGCGAGATCGCGTTCTCGGCAAAGAAATTGACGTACTTCAGATCGGGGTTCTTCGTTAACTGCTCACGCGCCTCTTTCCCCTTCTCTTCCGCGAAGGCCGCGTACGCCGCCGGATCGTGCGGATTTTCGTTGGCCCAAGCGGGGACGTTGCGACTGACCAGCCGATACGACTCGATGCCGAACCCCTGCTCGCGGCGGAAGGCCAACTGCGCCGCGGCCGAGTCCGGTTCTCCGCGTTTCTGTTTCTCGGGCAGATTGTTCACCGCGCCGATCGCCTTCAGCAACCGCGCGTTGTCTTCAATGGAATCGATCGTCCCGTGCGTTCCGGCCCAGCACCAGACGCCCCACGGGCTCTCGATCCCCTTCGCCTTGCGCGTGCTCGGCGGGAGCCGCAGAAAGGTGCCGGTGCGCGTCTGTTTGAAGTCGCCCGAGGTGATGGTCGTCTCCACCGTATAGAGTCCGAACGGCCCGACCGCCGGCTCAACGTGGACCTCCAGCGGTTTGCGATCGGTGAGCTCGACCATCTGGTCGTACACTGCAGTTTTGCCGTACGGATCGGTCACGAGCAGATGGATGTTCGCCTGGATCGGCGACGGGGAAAGTCGCTCGAGGATCACGCGCCAAAGCGGAGCCACGGATCCGACGTAAGTGTTGCCGACCTGCGCGCCGGTCGCGCGAGCACGGAGCGGCGCCTCCTCCAGCGTGAGGCCGTAGACCTGCACCCCGCTCGGCAACCCGCCGGGGTAGGAGTTGTAGTACGCCGGGTCGGGCCAGGAACGGTACGCGTGAATCTCCTTGGTGAGTTCCAGGCAGACCATCGGCTCGGCCGCCAGGGCCGCCGCGTCGAGATCGAT
>DASYIS010000472.1:0-5756 GCA_035997375.1 Chthoniobacteraceae bacterium | reverse complement strand
TGGGAAAAGGAAATATTCGGTGCCACAACGGCCGGGCTCTTCCGTGAATACGAGCGGACCTCTCTCTTACTTCACAGCCTCCGTCCTATGTCCGATCAATTCCTGCCTGATGCCGATCCTCCGTCCATGCCAGGGCTTCCGCTCGGGCCGGAGACCTTGAACACGCTTTGGGCGCGCACATGCAGGAATCTGAGTCTCCCGTTCGATGCGCCTTCGCCGGGAGAGCTCACGCGCCGGGTCCGCGGCCTCCGGGTCGTGGAGACGATCGGCAGCGGCGGAATGGGTGTCGTCTACAAGGCGCACCTTTTGCATGCCCATGGGCACGTAGTGGCGCTCAAGCTCCTGCCGGCAAGACTGGCCGCCGATCCGCGTCGCACCGTTCGCTTCAAGGACGAAATGGAGTCGATGGGCAAACTCTCGCATCCCCACATTGTCAGCATCGAGGGTACCGGCGAGACAGACTCCGGCGACCTCTACTTCTGGATGGAGTACTTCGAGTCGAGCCTGCGCGATCTGCTGGCCGCGGAGCGGCCAGCGCCACGCCTGCCCCCCGAAAGGGCCTTGCTTTTCACCAGCCAACTCTGCAGCGCCCTCCAGGAAGCGCATCAGCACGGCATCATTCACCGCGACCTCAAGCCCGAGAACATCCTCCTCGCCCATGACGAGTGCGTGAAGCTGGCCGATTTCGGCCTCGCACGCGTCCCGCGCCCCGGGGGAGTGCGGTTGACCCAGACGGGGCGCCGGCTCGGCAGCGAGCCCTACATGGCCCCTGAATTGTACAATGGAAGCGCGGCCACCGTGCAGTCGGACCTCTACGCGCTCGGTCTGGTCCTCCACGAGATGCTAACCGGCGATGTGGATTGCGCACAGCCGCCGGCCGGCGTGGACGCGCGCATCGATCGATTGATCAAAAAGGCGACCGACCTTCAGCCGGGCCGCCGCTATGAAAGCGCCGCGCAGATGAAGGCCGAGGTGGATGAAATCCTTGCCGCGCGCGGTGGGAAACCGCCGGCCGACTCGGAATTCTCCCTCCCCTCGCGGGTGCGGCACCGCCGTCCAGCTCTGGCGTTCGCGTTCGCCGCAGCGATCTTTTTGCTGGCGAGCTGCCTCGGCTGGTTCATGTCCATGAAGAGGCAGGAGACGAGTCAGCCTGCCGGTCCGTCAGCGCTCGCTTCAGGCACACCGGCCATCACGCCCGCGCCCGCACCCATATCACCGCCTGCGCCCGGTGGAGAGAAGGCGGGAGAGCGCGGCGTCTTTGGCGGTCTGGCCTTCCGTTGGTGCACGCCGGGCAAATTCGTCATGGGCAATCCCGAATTGAAAGATGACCCGAACCGCGACCCGAAAGTGCGACCCCACCCCGTGACGCTGACCAAGGGATTCTGGATGGCAGAGACGCCGGTCACGCAGGAGCAGTGGCAGGAGATCATGGGGAATAATCCAAGCGTCTTCCATGGAAAGAACCTGCCCGTGGAGAACCTGCCGCGAGTCGAAGCGCTGGTGTGGTGCGGAAGGAAGCAGCAACTTGGTGGAATTCCGCGTGGCTGGAAACTAACCCTCCCCACCGAAGCGCAGTGGGAATACGCCTGCCGCGCCGGGACTTCGACCATCTACTTCTGCGGAAACACCCTCAGTCCGGCGCAGGCGAACTTCAAGTTCAGCGAGGAGGAGCAGACTGTCCCCGTCGCCGGCTATCCTCCAAATGCATGGCACCTCTACGATATGCACGGCAACGTGTGGAATTGGTGCCTCGACTGGTACGGTGACTACCCAAACGGCCCGGCAGAAGATCCGACCGGCCCTTCCAGCGGCAATCTCATCGTCATGCGTGGCGGCTGCTGGAACAGCGATGCCGCGACCTGTCGCGCGGACTGCCGCCACAAATGTGTACCGAGCTACCGCCGTGAGATGATTGGTTTTCGTCCGGTCCTCGTCCCGGAGGGTTGGTGAGTGCTTGACTACGGGGATCAGCCGAAGGGCAGCTCCAGACGTGAAAGTGCGCCACCTCGCTCTACTTCGCGGCTCGTAATCGGGCTGGCCACCGCTCCACCTCCGCCCCGCTCATGCCTGTGCGCTGGTGGTATTCCATCTGGTCGCGGTCGATCTTGCCGAGGCCGAAGTAGCGTGACTACAGGTGGTTGAGATCGAGATAGAAGCCGCTCACGCTGGAGTCGCGCCACGCAACATGCGGAAGGAGTTTTGAGGACTGACTTGGCGCGGGCTCTGCGCTAGCGTCGCCGGCCATGGGCCAGACCTTCGCGCAGTATCTCCTCGTCCGGCCGCAGGACATGAACCACGCCGGCACCCTCTTCGGCGGGGTGATGATGGCGCGGGCCGACGAGATGGCGTTCGTCGCGGCGTCGCTCGCGTATCCTTCGTGCAAGTTCGTGACCAAGGTTTTCCACGAGTTCGATTTCCTCCTCGGGGCGAAGGAAGGGGAGATCATCAAGATCGAGGCGGAGGTTTTGAGCAAAGGGAAAAGCTCGGTGCGCGTCGCCGTGCGGGCCTGCAATGCGCGGACGGCGGAGAGGATTTTCCAGACGGAGGCGATCCTGGTCAACGTGAAGGACGGGCGCAGCGCGGCCATTCCGGAAGGCGCGGCGCAGCCGCAATTCGATGAGGTGTAGAGCGCGGCTCTCCTCTGAGCCTAAGGCGAACGAGGGTGCCGCCTCCAATTTCTTGAGCGTCTTCCGAGGGACCAACGCCCAATCAGGACGACGCGACATTTGTCTTGGAAGCCTCTCGGGTTGGCAGCGCTCAAGGAATTGGAGGCGGCACCTGTTCGCCTATGCTCACAGAGAGCCGCGCTCTACACCGCATGGAATCGCGTTGCCCGCCGCAATTAATCCGCACGCGGGTCGTTCGTCCCGGGAGCGCTCTTCGCGTCGGGGACTTCGCGCTTCGGCGATTCACCCCACTGCGGCGCCGGCGCGGCGACGGGCTCCTTCGGTTCGCCCATGCGCCGCTCGGTGCCCACGATGAGGCGTTTGATATTGGGAATGTGGCGCACCACGAGGAGCACCGTAGCGACGACGGTGAAATAGAAGTACGGCCAGCCCCGTATGCCGCCGTAATTGACCGGCACGAGAAAGACCAGCAGCACCCAGAGCGGAAGGCTGAGGGCGCCGATGATCGAGGCCACGGAGACGTAGCGCGTGATTTTCAGCACCAGGCCCCACGTCATGAAGGTCAGCGTCGATGCCAGCGGAATCAGTCCGAAAAGCACGCCCAGCGAGGTGGCCACGCCCTTTCCGCCCTTGAAGCGCAGCCACACGGGAAAGTTGTGGCCGAGGATCGCGCAGAGAGAGCCCGCGATTCCGCCGATGCTGATGAGCCGTTCCAGCTCCCGTTCCTCAACCGTGAAGCCCCACCGTGCGATCAGCCATTTGCCAAAGATCGCCGCCGCCAGCCCTTTGACCACGTCGAGCACAAAGACTGGCAGGCCCCACTTGCGCCCGAGCACGCGCCAGACGTTGGTCGCGCCGATGTTGCCGCTGCCATGCTGCCGGATGTCGATGCCCGCCATGCGGCCCGCGATCAACCCGAACGGCACCGAGCCGAGAAGGTAGCACACCACCGTGATGATGAAGAGGACGGGCGCGTAGTGCATGTCAGGGGACTCCGGCGGCGCGGCGTTTCTTGGCGAGCTCGGCTTCGATCTTGCCGAGCGGCAGCGTGTTCACGACCTCGCCGCGCGTGAGCCACCCTTTGCGCGCGACGCCGATGCCGTAGTACAAATATTGGATCGTCGCCGCCGTGTGCGCATCGGGATTGATGACGCAGCGCACGCCCTTCTCCCGCGCGCGCGGCCACCAGCGCCAGTCCATGTCCAGCCGGCGCGGGTTCGAGTTCAGCTCGATGACGGTGCCGGTCTGCGCGGCGGCGTCGATGATGGCGGGAATGTCGACCTGGTACCCCTCGCGCGTGAGGAGCAGCCGGCCGGTCAGGTGCGCAAGAAACGTCACGTATGGGCTCGAGATCGCGCGAATGATCCGGCTCGTCATCTCGGCCTCGGACATCGTGAACTGCGCGTGGATCGAGGCGACGACGTAGTCGAGCTGCGCCAGGATTTCATCGGGAAAATCGAGCGTGCCGTCCTTCAGGATGTCGCACTCCACGCCGGCGAAGACCTTGAACTCCGGGCCGAGCGTCTGGTTCAGCGCGCGGATTTGTTCGATCTGCGCGAGCAGTTGCTCGATCGAAAGGCCGTGCGCCTGGAACGAGCTGCGCGAGTGGTCGGCGATGCCGAGATATTGCAGGCCGAGGTCGCGCGCGGAGTCGGCCATTTCGCTGAGCGTGTTGCGGCCGTCGCTCGCCGTCGTGTGGCAGTGGAAAGTGCCGCGCAGGTTCTCCAGCTCGATCAAGTGCGGCAGCGTGTGCTGCTCCGCCGCCGCGACTTCGCCGCGGTCCTCGCGCAGCTCCGGCGCGATGTAATCGAGCCCGAGCGCCCGGTGCAGCTCGCCCTCCGTGTGGACCTCGGGGATCGGCAGCGGCTCGATCTTTTTCTTCGCGTCGGCCTTCTGCGGCACGGCCTCCAGCCGGTACTCGTTGAGCGTCCAGCCGCGGGCGAGGGCGCGGCTGCGGATCGCGATGTTGTGCTCCTTCGACCCGGTGAAATAGGCGAGCGCGAACGGGTACTGGTCGTTCGTCACCACCCGCAGATCGGCTTGGATGCCGTTCTTCAGCCGCACGCTCGATTTCGTCGGCCCGCGGGCGATCACGCTCTCGACGAGCGGATGCTGCACAAAGAAATCCGACACGAAGGCGGGCGCTTTCGTGGCCACGATGTAGTCGAGATCGCGCACCACTTCCTTGCGCCGGCGATACGAGCCGGCGAGCGAAACCTGCGAGACATCGGGCAGCTCCTTCAGCTCGTTCAACAGCAACTCCGCACCCGCGGAAATGTCGCCAAACCGAAACGCGCCCGCGTGTTTCGTGCGATCCTCGATCGCCTTGAGCATGTTCTCGGCGGTCTTCTTGCCGAAGCCGGCGAGCGTCGCCAGGCGGCCCTCCTCGATCGCGGTTTTCAGCTCCCCAATGGAGGTGACGCCGAGCTGTTCCCACAGGATTTTGATCTTCTTCGGCCCGAGACCTTGCAGCTCGAAAATCTCGAACAGTCCCGGCGGGAACTCCGCTTTCACCGCGTTCCATTCCGCGACCTCGCCCGTGTTGGAAAACTCGGTGATCTTCTCCGCGAGCGCCTTCCCGATGCCGGGAATCTCCGTCAGCGTCCCCTCGGCGATCGCCTGGCGCAGATCGCCGGTGTGCGTTTCCAGCGCGCGCGCGGCGTTCGTGTAAGCGCGGACCTTGAAGACATTCTCGCCCTTGAGTTCCAGCAGGCGGGCCATGTCTTCGATGACATCAACGATCTGTTCCTTGGAGACTTGCGGCATGGCGGGGGAGAGAGAATAACGGCCTGGCGAATCGTGTCACGGCGGATTGCGCAGGGCAGGCGCGGGCGGAGTTTGCGGACGAACGGAGCGAGGCAGGGGAGTGGATTTCGGGAATTTTGGGAATCGGTCTCAGAGTGAAGGCCGGGAGTTTCGGGAAGGTTTTCGGTATGTCCTCGTGACGAAACTGGAGCTTCTTCCTCAGGGGGACGGATGCACTTCAAGGAGTCGGGCGCGCCCTCGTCCCCGAGTTACCGGCGCCGGCTCCCGCAATCTCTCGTGACGAAACAGGAGAGACTGTGTGAAAACGTGCGCCGCAGCAGGTGCAGTTGGCCTCGGGTAGGGTGGGCGTCCCGCCCGCCCCGG
>DASYIS010000471.1:0-15131 GCA_035997375.1 Chthoniobacteraceae bacterium | reverse complement strand
ACGCGCCATCGCCGTCCTCTCGGCGGACTATCTCTCCGCCAAGTATGTGCGCTCGGAGTGGCAGAAATACTTCGCCGATGACCCGACGGGCGCGGACCGCAAGCTCGTGCCCGTGCGGGTTGGAGAATGCAAGGTCGATGGCCTGCTCGCGCAAATCATCCACGCGGATCTGGTCGGCCTTTCGGAGGTGGAAGCCAAGGCCAAACTCCTGAGCGCCGCCGCCGGCGAGCGAGGCAAGCCCGCGACGGAACCCAGCTTTCCCGGTGACCGGTCCGCCGCGAGCGCGCCGCCTTTTCCCGGCTTCGTCGCGCAGGTGGGCGCAGTGCCGCTGCCGCGCGAGCATCTCTTCGGCCGCGACGAATTGCTGTTCCGGCTGGAGACGGAGATGCGGGCACGCCTCGGGCGCCGCGGTCTCTGCCTCACCGGCGTCGCCGGCATGGGCGGAGTCGGCAAGACCGAACTCGCCCTCGTCCTCGCCCAGCGCCTCGCCGATGTCTGTCCCGACCGGCAGTTCCTCATCGAGCTGCTCGGCACCAGCGCCGCTCCGCTCACCCCCGCCGCCGTCCTGGAGAAAATCCTGCGGGCCTTCCACCCCGAGGCGCAATTGCCGGAGGATGTCCCCGCCTTGCGCCGGCTGCTGGAGCAGACCCTCCGCGACGCTGTCCCCACCGGCTGCCTCCTCATCCTCGACAACGCCCGCGACGCCGCCTAGGTCCAGCCGCTCCTCAATTTGCCGCGGACCAGCGTCATCGTCACCACCCGCTGGGAGATCGATCTGGACGGGCTGAAGCTGGAGCCCGTCGACGAGCTCGACCCCGCGCCGGCGCAAGAGCTCCTCACCGAGGAAAGCCGCGGCCGGCTCGTCGCCGGCACCCCCGCCGTCGCGGAAGCGGCGAAACTCTGCGGCCGGCTCCCCGTCGCCCTGCTCGCCTTCGCCGCCGCCGTCCGAACCGCGAAGCGCCCGGTCGATGAATTGCTCCTCCTCCTCCGCGAGCGCCGCGAAGCGCGCACGATGAAGGCCGTCGAAGCCGTCTTCTCGCTCAGCGAAGCGCTCCTCCCCGAGCCCCTTGCCACCCGCTGGCACCAACTCGGCGTCTTCCCCACCAGCTTCGACCGCCGGGCCGCCGCCGCCATCTGGGCCGAGGAAGACACGGAATCCGCCCAGCGAGACCTCGACCTCCTTTGCTGGGCAAGCCTCCTGCGCTGGGTGGAAATGGAGAACCGCTTCGTCCTGCACGACCTCGCACGGGAGTACTGCGGGCGTCGTCTTTCCGAGGCCCAGCGTGATGAGGCGAGCCTCCGTCATGCACGGCATTACATCGCGGTGGGCATAAAAGCCGAGTGGTCTTGCCTGCAACATGGCAAGTACGTCGTCGATGGTCTTCTGCTCTTCGAACGCGAGCGTACTAATCTCGAAACGGCCTTCGCTTGGCTGCAAACCTGCGCCGAGGCACCGTCCGCTACTCTGCTGATCTCACTCGTCGGCGCGATGCTTTCCTTCGAACAGTCTTCGGACTTCAGCTACAACCAAAGACTCACATGGCTAGAAGCGAGCCGTTTTCTGCGCAGCGAACGCCGAGGCAACATCCACTTCGCCTATCGCGATACCCCCAAGGCCAGCGAGTTTTCTATGCGAGCGCTGGTTACCTTCTACAAAATCGGAAGCCGGCATGCGGAGGGAGGCGTCGTCGGCAATCGCGGTCTGTTTCAACTCGCGTTGGGGGACACGCCCATGGCCATCGAGTTTCGTAGGCAGGCACTGGTTGCATTCTCCGAACTTGGCGCGAGGCACATGGAGGTAGACGCGATTCGTGCGCTCCTGCAAGAAGGGAGCGGCGAGATGGATGGCGCTTAGCTGAAGCGCGACGGCCGAGCCAGCCGCCGCACGCCGAAGACTCCGTCACTGGGCGCTTACCAGAACGTCGGCTCAACCGTTCAACAAGCCTTATGTTCACCTTGGGGCATGCGCGGCGGAGGACACGCCGGTGGCCGGCGGGTGCGGGGCGGCTATTCTCCCGCACGGCAGGGACGTCTTACCTCACGGCAGAACCATTCCGCCGCACGGGAAAATGGCTCAGCCGCGGCGCTTCACCGCCTTTCGACGCGGACAAATTACCGTGGCTGAGCCACTTGCAGCGTCTCCTCGTTCCCAAGTTGAACTTGCCGGCGGTGAGTTCCACCGAACCGGGAACGCACTGGCCCGCGAAGTTACACTTCGCAACCGCCGCCCGCGCACGGCGCGCCGAGCCACCGGACCCACCCGAAGACACCCCCCATGGGAAGTGCAACTTGGGAATGAGGACGCCGGGGGCCCCAAGCCGGAGGCTTGGGGGCAAGTTCGCGCGTGTGCGTGTAGCCGCCGGCTCTGGACTGCGGTAGCAAGCGTAAGCGCGACACCGCTTTCGCATGGAGACGACGCTCCATCCCCTTCCCACCGCCGCAGCCACCCCCTCCAAAGCGGCGTGGCGCTTACGCTTCCCGCCGCAGTCCAAAAGCCGGAGACATTGCACCACGCCACGCCTTGCGGCACACTGCCTTCCCCATCACCTCCACTCGTATGCGTTTCCGTTTCCTCCCGCTCGCCGCCCTGCTGTCCCCGACGCTCACGCACGCCGCGCCGGAGCCGGTCATTCGCTGGGACTTCGGGACGGAGGAGACTTCGAAGTTGGTCGCGCATGGCGGGGTGCATCGCGATATTCCGGGGCCGCGGCCGCCGCAGTTTCCGGATTTCGATCCGGAGAATGACGCGGTGCAGTTCGATGGCGGCGGGGCGTACTTTGCGTATCCCGTGCAGGGGCCGGACAGCCCGATGATCTTTCGCCAAGGCGACGCCATCACCATCGAGGCTTGGGTGAATCTCGCGCAGATCAACAAGGGGGAGAACGCGTATGTCATCGGCAAGGGCCGCACGGGGACGCCGGGCTTCGCGGCCGATAACCAGAACTGGGCGCTACGCGTGCGCGAGGCCGACGGGCTGGCGCATATCTCGTTTCTATTCGCCACGCCCAAGGTCGAGGGGGCAAAGGGCAAGGATGCGCACTGGCACCGCTGGACTTCGACCGCCGGCATCGCCTCGGGCAGCGGATGGCATCGGCTCGCGGTCAGCTATCGCTTCGGCTCGCCGGAGACGATCGCCGGCTGGCTCGACGAGAAGCCGACCGACGGCGCGTGGGACATGGGCGGCGCGACGCAGGACCCGCCGGTATCCGACGAGGACGCGGTCTGGATCGGCTCGGCCATGCGCGGCAGCGCGTCGAACAGCTTCCGCGGGCTGCTCGACAGCATTTCGATTTTCCGCGATCTCGTGCCGGAGGCCGTCATGCGGTCTCGCTTCCGGCGCGCCGGGCCGGCCGATGCGCCGGAGACGGTTCCCGCGAAAATTGCGGGGCCGGTCGAGTACCCGGTCGCGCCCGCCGGCCGCGTGCTCGTCACGTTTCACGAAGCGCTGCCGCAGGCCGACAAGCTCCCCAAGCCAGGCGAAGCCGCGCCGCCGGAGACGCTCCGCTGGCTGACCGATGAGTTCGTCATTCCGCGACTGCCGCTGCGCTACGATGCGTGGGGCATTCGCGATGGCTGGAAAGGGCCGGTGCTGCTGCGCGCCGTCGGCGAAGTGAAGCTGCCGCCGGGCGAGCATCGCTTCCTCCTGCGCAGCCGCGGGGTCAGCCGGCTCAGCATCAATGGCGTCGCCGTCGCCACGCTCAAGCCGCGGACCGGCGGCGCCAACGGTTATGAGACCATCCTGCCCGTCCCCGAGCCTCCCCTGCCCGGCCTGCGCCCGCTCGGCTTCGGCGACCAGGAGACGTTCGGCACCGCCGTCATCGGCGCCGATGGCCAGTGCAGTCTCGTGCTCGAGGCGATCGTCGGCGCGGTGAAAAAGCGCAGCGAGCCGGGCGAGCTTTGCGTCGCCATCGAGCTTCCGGAAAAGCAGACGCTGGTCTTCGTGCAAACCGGGACCGGCGACGAAGCCACGCCGCTCACCGACGCCGGCTGGGCGGCCCGCAGCGCCCGCAGCGAGAGCATGCTGGCCGCGCTGGATGACGAGAATCGCCGCACCCTCGCCGCTTCGCAGAACGCCTTCTGGGAGAAGCGCCACGCCTTCGCCCGCACCTGGCTCGCCGGCCACCCGGGGCCCGCTCTTCCCGACTCGCAAGGTCCCGCGAGGAACCCCATCGATCTCTTTCTCGCCGAGAAAGCGCAAAAGGCGCTCGATGCCTCCAAGGGCGGGCTCACCGCCGACGGCGCGCAGTTTCACAAAGAGGTGCTCCCCGTGCTCCGCGACAACTGCTTCCGCTGCCACGGCGAAAAGGAGAAGGGCGATCTGAGGCTCAACACGCGCGAGGCCGCGCTGAAAGCCGGCACTTCCGGCAATGCCGCGGTCGTTCCCGGCGCGGTTGCGAAGAGCGAACTCACAGCCCGCATCAAGTCGCACGATGCCGATGAACGCATGCCTCCGAAGGGCGACGGACTCAAGCCCGAGCAGATCGCCGCCATCGAGTCGTGGATCTCGCACGGCGCCCCGTGGCCGGCCCCGCCCGTCACCGCGGCCGAGGTCAATCCCGCGCCGCCGCTCGCCGACGCCGCGCTGCTCCGCCGGCTCTGGCTCGATACGGTCGGCGTGCCGCCCACCGAGGCCGAGGCGCGCGCGTTCCTCGCCGACAAAGACCCCGCGAAATCCGCGAAGCTCATCGATCGCCTGCTCGACGACGAGCGCTTCGCCGACAGTTGGATGGGCTACTGGCAGGACGTGCTCGCCGAGAACCCGAGCATGCTCAAGCCGAGCCTCAACAACAGCGGCCCGTTCCGCTGGTTCCTCCACGACGCGCTGCGCGATCGCAAGCCGCTCGATCGCATGATCACGGAGCTCGTGATGCTCCGCGGCAGCACGGCGGAAGGCGGCAGCGCCGGCTTCGGCCTGGCCGCGGACAACGACGCGCCGCTCGCCGCCAAGGCCCAAGTGCTCGGCAGCGCCTTCCTCGGCCTCGAGCTGCAATGCGCGCGCTGCCACGATGCGCCCTTTCATTCCAGCAAGCAGCACGATCTCTACGCGCTCTCCGCCATGCTCCGCCGCGAGAACGTCACCGTGCCGAAGAGCAGCACCGTTCCCGCCGCGTTTTTCGAGAAGAAAGCGCGCGAGTCGCTGATCAAGGTCACGCTGAAACCCGGCGAGACGATCAAGCCCGAGTGGCCGTTGGAAAAAGTCTGCGGCCTCGGCGAAGGCCCGGAGCTCGCGGCGCTCATGCAGAAGCCCGACGACTCGCGCGAGCGGCTGGCCGCGCTGCTCACCGCGCCGCAAAATCAGCGCGTCCCGCAGGTCATCGTCAACCGCGTCTGGAAGCGGCTGCTCGGCGCCGGCTTCGTCGAGCCCGCGCACGATTGGGAAGGCCACGCGCCCAGCCATCCCGATCTGCTCGCGTGGCTCGCCGCGGACTTCGTCGCGCACGATTGGGACTTCCGCCGGCTCGTGAAAACCATCCTCACCTCGCGCGCGTATCAGGCCCGGCCGCTCGGCGCGAATGTCACCGCCGGTCCCGAGAGTCGCTATTTCCCCGCGCCCGATCGCCGCCGCCTGACCGCGGAGGAAGTCGTCGATTCGCTCTTCGCGGCGACCGGCCGGCGCATCGAGGTGGAGGAGCTTACCTTCGATCCCGATGCCCGCCAGTCGACCAACACCATGATCTCGCTCGGCTGCCCCAAGCGCGCGTGGGAATTCGCCTCGCTCTCGAACGAGCGCGACCGCCCCAGCCTCGCCCTGCCGCGCGCGCAAGCCGTGACCGATGTGCTCGAGGCCTTCGGCTGGTCCGGCTCGCGGCAGAATCCGCGCACCGAGCGCGAGACCGATCCCAGCGTGTTGCAGCCCGGCATTCTCGCGAACAGCACGCTCACCCTGTGGCTCACGCGCGCCGCCGCGGGGAGTTCGCTGGCCGAGCTCGCGCTGCAAACAAAGAGCCCGGAGGCGCTGATCGAAAGCGTGTTTTTGCGCTGCCTCTCGCGCTTCCCCACCGAGGCCGAGCGTGCACGTTTTTCGAAGGCGCTCGCACAAGGCTTCGACCAGCGCCGCACCGGCGCCACGCTCGACGCCGTGCCGTCGCCGCTTCCGCGCCTGCCGCGCATCTCGTGGACGAATCACCTCACGCCCGAGTCGACCACGATCAAGAACGAGCAGGAGAAGCGCTCCCGCGCCGGCGACGTCGCCGATCCGCGCCTGGAGCAAGGCTGGCGGGAGACTTACGAGGATTTCGTCTGGGCCGTGCTCAACCTGCCCGAGTTTGTCTGGAAACCGTGATGTTTTTCGGTCCACGAAATACACGAAAGACACGAAAGGAAGAAGCGGGAATGAACCACGCTAAACTACGCCCCTCCCTCGTTCCCAAGGTTAGCGAAGCGCTTTGGGAACGCGCCTGTAGCCGAAACTCTGTTTCCCGAACGCGCCCGAATACAGGCGGCGGATGTCGCTACACCCACCGGCCCGACAGCCCAGCGCCATCGGAAACAGAGTTTCGGCGACACCGCGGTACCCAAAGCGCTTCGCTAACTTTGGGAACCAGAAGAGTGAGATGGTCGCCTTCTTATTCCGCCGTCTTCTCCCTTTTCGTGTCTTCAGTGTATTTCGTGGACCAATTTCCCAACCTATGAATCGCCGCCATTTTCTCGCTACCACCGCCGCGGCCCTCGCCGGCTCGCAGCTTTCCCACGGCACCTCCGTCAAGGGCAAGGCCGAGGCTTGCATCTTCATCTGGCTCGGGGGCGGCATGTCGCACCTCGATACCTTCGATCCGAAGCGGCGCGGCGATCCCGCAAAGAAGCTCCCCGGCTCGTACTACGACGCCATCGACACCGCCGTTCCCGGCGTGCAGGTCTGCGAGCATCTCAAGAAACTCGCGCCGCTCATGGATCGCGTCACGGCCGTGCGCACGCTGCATCACGAGGTCATCGACGAGCACGCGGCCGCGGTCAATCGCATGCACACGGGCCGCCCGGTCAGCGGCACTGTCGTCTATCCGTCGCTCGGCTCCGTCGTCGCCTTCGAGCGCGGCGCGGCGTCGAAGAACGCACCGCCGTACGTCCTCATCGGCTACCCGAACGTCACGCGCGGCCCGGGTTTCCTCGGCTCGCGTGCAGGGTACCTCTACCTCACCGATACCTCTCAGGGACCCGCCGGCCTCTCGCGCATGGATGGCCTTTCCGACGCGCGCCAGTCGCGCCGCGAAGCCTTCCTCGCCGGCCTGCGCCAGGATGCCGACCCCGCGCTGGACCGCGATGCGCACATCCACGATTACGGCACCGCGATTGATCAGAGCCTCCGCCTCAGCGGCCCGGAGTTCACCAGCGCCTTCAACCTCACCGAGGAAAAGGCCGGCCTCCGCGAGAGCTACGGCGGCGAGTTCGGCCAGCGCTGCCTGCTCGCCCGGCGGCTCGTCGAGAAGGGCGTCCGCTTCATCGAGGTCTCGCACAATCTCAACTTCACCAACGGCACCGGCTGGGACGCCCACAACACCGGCATCCTGAAGCAACACGAGCTCATTTGGGATCTCGATACCGCGCTCTCCGCGCTCATCGTCGATCTCGAGCAGCGCCGCATGCTCGACAAGACGCTCATCGTCGTCGGCACCGAGTTTGGGCGGCCGCCGGAGTTCGACGGCGGCGGCGGACGCGGCCACCATTGCCAGGCCTTCTCGTGCGTCCTCGCCGGCGGCGGCCTGCGCCACCAGGGGGCCTACGGCGAGACCGACGAGCTCGCGCGCAAGCCGGTGAAAGACGACGTCAGCGTCGCCGACTTCTTCGCCACCGTGCACGCCGCGATGGGGATCGATTACGCCAAAGACCTCCACGAAGGCGACCGCCCCATCCCCCTCACCGACCGCGGGACGCCGATCGCGAAGCTGTTTGCCTGAGGTTGCCATGGCCTTGCGGGTTGCGTAGCCCATGTCGCGCCATGCCAGATGACCCGGAAAGATCGGCGCCTTTCGATCGGCGGTCCCGCCGGCCCGCTCCCCAAGCGCCCACGCGCCGCGTGCCGCCACGATCCGATCGCCGGGGTGGCAAATCGCGCGCGAGGGTCGGCGCCACCGCCTGCGTCGTCCTGCTCGCGCTGCTCATCATCCCGTTTTGCGCTCTCTGCAAGCTGAGCGGCTTCCTGGACTGGCGAGGCGTCGCGGGCTACGCTTGCGTGATCTCGCTGGGCATGTGGTTTCTGTACCGCAAGGACAAGCAGCAGGCCGAGGCCGGCGGCTGGCGCACCCCGGAGGTGACCCTCCACGCCATCGAGGTCTTCGGTGGCTGGCCCGCCGCCTTTCTCGCGCAGCGCTGGTATCGGCACAAGATCGCCAAGCGCATCTACCAAATCAATTTCTGGGCCATCGTCGTGCTGCACCAATTTGTCGCGTTCGACTACCTGCAGGACTGGCGCTTCTCGCAGGCGGCGCTGGCGCGTTTGAACCCGGAGCAACTTTTCAATTAGGCGTTCGTTCGCGGGTGCCCCGCCTGTTCAACAATCCTCGACACGCCGTTGCGCACCGGCTATCCCGACTTGCGCACCGAGCCTTCAGCCTCCTCCCGTATGAACTTCCTTCGGACCGCGTTCAATTCCAACCTCGCGACCGTCTCCGTGCCCGAGTCGGCCCGGGCCGCCCTCGAGTCGAAGGGCATTACCCAACCAACGCTGCAGAAATACATCGTCTGGCGGCGCGCCACGATTCTCATGGTCGTCATCGGCACGCTCCTCGCCGCCGGCGTCTCCACTTTTGATACGGCGACCGACGAGGACGATGAGGGCGTGATCGATACGATCAAAGCCAACATTTTCACGATGCTGCAGGAGAAAGTGCCGGCCGCGGCGCCGCTTCTGAGAACCGTGCTGGGCCAGGATGAGAAAGAGGACGAGAAGAAGGAGGAGAAAAAAGAAGACGAGAAGGAGAAGTGCACGAAAGAAGACGCCGATGCCGGGGCGAAGAAAGAAGACGCCGACGACCAGAAAAAAGAGAGCTCCAAGAACGCGGATGAGGACCAGTCGGACGACGTGAAGCTGATGGGCAAGATTGTAGACTACGTGCACCTGGCCTCACTGTATGTGCTGCCGTTCACCGCGCTGGTTGCCCTGCTCCTCGGAAACCGCCTGACGGCCTCGTATCGCGTTCTGCTGGCGGGATTCCTCTTCAGTTTCTTTGTCCCGATCCTCGTGGAGCTGTGCCCCTGGAGTTGGTGGGGCATCCATGAGCCGACGCTCTCGCCTGGGGAGAACCCGCTGGCGTTCGCGAAGGAGAAGGCCGAGGGACTTTTTGAAGCCGTGGGCGCGATCGCCGGGCTGCTGCCGGCCGTGCTCTCGCTGGTCCCCGGCGTGGTCAAAGGGTGCCTGCGCGTGAAGACGCTGCTGCCGCAATCGATGCTCCCCGGGTGGCTCATCGTCATGGCCGCGCCGCTCTACGGGCTGTTCCTGCTGGCGATCTTCGTCGCGCTGGACCAGTTCACTTCGCAGCCGTTCATCCTCGCCGGCTTCGGTTTGGTCACGGCCTCTTCGCTGGTCTATGCTTTCCGTCCGAGCGCCTTCACCCGGCCGCTGATCACGCCGGAGGACTTCAGTCGCATGAAGAACGTGCAGCGCGTGGTCGGACTGCTCACGGCCGCGGGCGGCCTGCTGCTCCTCGGCTACCTGCTGACTCGCGAATTCCTGGGGGTCCACCTGCTCGGCACGGACCAGAAGACGGCGCTGATGCGCCCGATCGACGTGGTCGAGTTTCTGTTTGAAACCATCGCCCGCGGGATGTTCGTCACCGCCCTGAGCGCCGACCTCTTCCTGCGCGCGAACCTAAACTCCTGGAAGCATCAGCGCGCCCTCGCCGCCTCGCCGGCCGCGGCGGAGTACGATGCCGCGATGGAGGCGATGGACGGGACGCTCGCGCCCAAGGAGGCGTAGGCGCGCCCCCCATGTTGCTCTTTTGGTCCACGCTCGCCGCGCTCGTCGAGATCGCCGGCGTCCTCACGGCGATCCGCGCGATCATGGACACCCGCACGCCGCAGGGCGCGGTGGCATGGGCGGCCGTGCTCATTTTGCTGCCGTACATCGGGCTGCCGGCGTACTGGGTTTTTGGCCGGAGCAAGTTCAAGGGCTACGTCGTGCGCCGGCGGCGGCACTCGAAAACGAGCGACCCCGTCGTCGACGAAGTTCTCTCGGAGTTGGAGAAGCGCGGCCTGCTCGCCGATCCCGGCCGGGAACATTCGAAGCTGGTGGAGAGCCTCGCCCGTCTTCCCTTCACCACCGCCAATGACGCGGAGCTGCTGACCGAGGGCGACGCCGTTTTCGCCTCGATCTTCGAGGGCATCCGCGCCGCGCAAAAGTACGTCCTGCTCGAGTTCTACATCGTCGAGGACGATCGCATCGGGCGGGAGTTGCAGGAGCGCCTGATCGCGGCGGCGCAACGCGGCGTGCGGGTGCGGATGATCTACGATGAGATCGGCAGCTTCGGCCTGGACAGCGCGTATGTCGACGAGCTGCGGGCCGCGGGCGTGGAGATCTACTCGTTTCACACGCGGCGGGGCTGGATCAACCGCTGGCAGTTCAATTTCCGCAATCACCGCAAGCTCGTCGTCGTCGACGGCCAGGCGGCGTGGGTCGGCGGCTTCAACGTGACCGACGACGGGCTCGGGCGAAATCCCGACATCGGTCCGTGGCGCGACACGCACGTGAAGCTCACCGGCCCGATCGTGCCGTGCGTGCAGCTCGCGTTTTTCGAGGATTGGCTGTGGGCGACGGAGAAAGAGCTCGACCTGACCTGGGAGCCGCTGCCCGCCAAAAACGGCGCGCGGCGCAACGCCCTCGCGCTGCTCTCCGGACCGGCCGATACGCTGGAAACCTGCACCCTCTTTTTCCTGCACGCGATCAGCAGCGCGAAGCATCGGCTCTGGATCGCGAGCCCGTACTTCGTGCCGGACGAGCAGTTCTTCAGCGCGCTCAAGCTCGCGTCGCTCCGCGGTGTTGACGTGCGCATCCTCGTCCCGCTGAAGCCGGATCATATCCTCGTCTATCTCTCCGGCTGGTCCGCGATGACGGAACTGACCACGGCGGGCATCCGCTTCTATCGCTATCGCGACGGCTTCATGCACCAGAAGGTGATGCTGATGGACGACGAGTACTGCACCGTCGGCACGGCGAATTTCGACAACCGCTCCTTCCGGTTGAACTTCGAGCTGACGATCGCCTTTGCCGACGCGCCGTTTACGTCGGAAATCCGCGCCATGCTGGAGCACGACTTCGCGGTCTCCGATCTCGTGCGGACGGACGAGTTGGAGACCATTCCGTACTGGCGCCGGCTGACGATGAAGCTCGCGCGATTGACGGCGCCGGTGCAGTGAGGGGCGGACGAATGACGAATGACGAATGACGAATTCGACGTGTCCCCTTCGTCATTCGTCATTCGTCATTCGTCATTCGTCATTCGTCATTCGTCTGATTGTCTGATCGTCGCCCCTCCGTCTCCCGTGACCACCCACCCCACCCTCCGTCCCTCCCCCCTCCGCGTCTGGCTGCAGCTCTTTCGCGCGCCGAACCTCTTCACCGTCCCCGGCGATCCGCTCGCCGGTTTTCTGCTCGCGAATGGCTCGGACATCGACCGCACGCTCGTCTTCGCCATCGTCGCCAGCCTTTGTTTTTATGCGGCCGGCCTGCTGATGAACGATCTCGCCGACGAGGCGGAAGACCTCCGCGAGCGGCCAAGCCGTCCCCTCCCCTCGCGCGCCGTCGGGCGCCGCAGCGTCTGGGTCGTGATGACGCTGCTCTGCGTCGCCGGCTTCGGCGCGCTCGCGGCGTGCCGGCAACCGGCGGTGCTCGCGGCCGGCGGGGCGTTGCTGGGGGCGATCGCCTTGTACAATTGGGTGACCAAAAGCTGGCCCGTGGTGGGCGCGATCAACATGGGGCTCTGCCGTTCGCTCAGCCTCATGCTCGGCGGGTTCGTGGGCCCGCGCGCCGACGGGCAAACGGCGCAGATCGCCGCCGTCGGCTTCGGGCTCTACATCGCCGCGGTGACGAATCTCGCCCGGCATGAAACCCGCGACCGCGCGCCTGTGCTCGCGCGGCTGCTGCCGATCATCGTGCTCGCGCTCACCGCGGCCTACGGCATCGTCAACGCCGGCTACGCGCCAGACAAGACGCCGGCGATCATGCTCTACGCGCTGGTCGTGGCCGAGGTGCTCTGCCTGGCGGTGGAGATGTTCCTGAAGCCCGTGCCCTTGCCGCCGTTCATCGGTGCGCACATCCGCGCGCTCCTCCTCTTGCAAGCAGCGACGTGCTACATCGCCGAACCGACGGAGTTCGGCATCTGGGCCGCCGGCGCGCTCCTCTGCTTCTGGCCGGTCTCGCGCACGGTCGGGCGGTGGTTCTACGCGAGCTGACGCAGTCCGGGTTCGTAGTTCCGCCTTTAGGCGGCGAGCGGGCGTGTTGGCACGAGGCACTTTGAAGATTCGACGCGCTCACCGGAGGTCGCGCCTGGCCGCCTGAAGGCGGAACTACGAACCCGAAGAGCGTCGCGCCAATTTTATCCTCGAATTGCCCCGGCCCCTCGCGCTTGTTAGACAGCGCCCCTTCGCTTTGAGCACACCTGCCGCCATTCATTCCGCTTACCTCGTCGTCGTCTCCGGGCTCCCGGCGCGGACAGTGACGCTCGGCTTGGGAACGACGGTCGCCGGGCGCGCGCCGGGCGTGGCGCTCGTGCTGCCGAGCGTCGAGATTTCACGCCAGCATTGCCGCTTCGAATGGGATGGCGAACGCGCCCTGGTCCACGATCTCGGCAGCACGCGCGGCACCTTCGTCAATGGCGCGAAGATCACCCAAACCACCGTGCTCAACCCGGGCGACCAGGTCGCGCTCGGCCCGGTGGTGCTCTCGTTTGGCGTCGGCGAGCCGCCCAAGGAGCCGCCCGCCTCCTCGGCGGCGCGGCCCTCGCCGGTCGCGGCGATCGTCATCGTGCATGGCAAGCCCGCGGATCGCATTCCGATCGAGGGCGAGGTCACGGTCGGCCGCGAGCCGCACTGCGACGTGTTTCTCAACGACCCGAGCGTCTCCCGCCGCCACGCGACGCTCCAGGCCGGCGCGAAAGGCGGCTGTGTCGTCACCGATCTCCACAGCACCGCGGGGACCTTCATCAACGGCCACCGCTTCGACACGCACGAGCTCACCGTCGGCGACCGGTTGCAGATCGGGCCCTTCTGTTTTCAATACGACGGCCAGTCGCTCGTCCACATCGGCGCGCCGCGCGGCAGCGCCGTCGAGGCGCGCGAAGTCTCGCGCGTCATCGGCGAGCGCGTGCTGCTCGACGGCGTCAGCTTCACCATCGCGCCGTCGCAATTCACCGGCATCCTCGGCCCGAGCGGCGCCGGCAAATCAACGCTCCTCAACGCGATGGCCGGCCTCGTCCCGCCGGACGGCGGACGCGTACTGGTCGACAAGGAGGACATCTACGCCAAGGGCCAGCCGCCGTCGTTCGGCTACGTGCCGCAGGACGACATCGTCCACCGCGAGTTGACGGTCACCGATGCGCTGCGGTTCAGCGCGCGGCTGCGGCTAGCGCGCTTCACCCCGGAAAACGAGATCCAGCGGCTGCTCGCGCAGACGATGGAACAGCTCGGCCTGCTCGAGCACGCGCACAAGCCGATCGCGCGCCTCTCCGGCGGCCAGCGCAAGCGCGTGAGCGTCGGCGTGGAGCTGCTCGCGAAGCCCGCCATCCTCTTCCTCGACGAACCGTCGTCGGGCCTCGACCCCGCGACCGAGTTCCACCTCATGGAGCTGCTGCGCGAGTTGGCGGACACCGGCTGCACGATCGTCTGCACCACGCACGTCGTCGAGAACGCGTACCTGATGGATCAATTCCTCGTGCTCGTCGGCGGCGTGCTCGCGTTCCAGGGCGACGCGCAGGCGGCCCGGGGGTACTTCGGCGTCAACAAGCTCGTGGTGCTCTACGATCGCCTGCTCGACCAGGCGCCGGCCGAGTGGAAGGCGCAGCATCTCCAGATGCAAAGCGGCGCCGCGGAGCTCACGGCCGTGCCGGAGCCGGCGGGTCCGGCCGTGCGCCGCCGGCCGGCGCCCTCGCGCTTCGCCCTGCCGATCCTGCTCGAGCGCCAGTGGACGATCCTCTGCGCGGATTGGCGCAACTTCGCGATCCTCTTCGGGCAACCGCTCATCATCGCGGCGCTCGTCGCCTGGGCCACCTCGGACCAAGACCTCGCCCTCTTCTTCACCTACATCGCCACGCTTTGGTTCGGCTGCTCCAATGGGGCGCAGGAGATCGTGAAAGAGATCCAGATTTTCGACCGTGAAAAACTGGTCGGTGTCGGCACGCACTCGTATCTGCTCAGCAAATTCCTCTTCCTCTCGATCACCGCGACCGCGCAAGGGCTGCTCCTCCTCTTCGCGCTTTACGCGGTCTACGGCGGGACCGACGGCCTCGTTGCCCTGCAACTCCTCACCGTCGTGACCACCGCGCTGGCCGCGGTCGGGCTCGGCTGCGCCATCTCTTCGCTCGCCCGCTCCAGCATGCAGGCGGTGCTCATCGTCCCGCTCGTCCTCATTCCGCAGATCCTGCTCTCCGGCTTCACCGTCAAAGCCTCCGAAATGCGGCATGACGTGCGCATGGTCGCCCATGTCATCCCCGCCTTCTCCTCCCGCGTGCTGGCGGATTCCTCCTTCGTGCTGAACCGGAAGATCGACCAGGACCTGCTGGAGAAATACACGTACCCGCTCTCGAACCTGAACAAAGACCGCGCCTTCAAATCCGGCGATGTCTTCACCCGCACCGGCCCCGCCTACGTGGCGGCGGGCACGCTCCTGCTGTGGACCATCGCGATGTATCTGGTGGCGTGGATGAAGTTGAGGAAGCGAGGGCGGCGGTAGAGTGCCGCGCGTTTCGGCCCCTGGCGGAAGGTGCAGTCGGCCCGGAGGGCGCCCGGAGGGCCAGAAGAAATTAGCCTGCTCGCCCGCCCGCCCGCCGCCGCTATTCCCTTCCGCCTCCTCGGTGGTGGAGCGAGGTACGAGCGGAACCACCGGAACCATTTAAGCAAAAGGGTGCGCCCCGGAGGTGCGCGAGAAACGTCGCATTCCCCAGCGTGTCTGACACAATTCTCGCGCTCCCTCCGGGGCGCAGTCGCGT
>DASYIS010000470.1:0-15953 GCA_035997375.1 Chthoniobacteraceae bacterium | reverse complement strand
CTCAGAGGAGAGCCGCGCTCTACACAGTTTTTGGAGCGCTTCGCGCGGCTCCGCGCTCCGCCCGGTGCCGCATTCCAGCGCGATCGGATTGACGAACGCACGCCGGCACCTCCTCTATGGTGCATGTTGCGCCGGCTGCTGCTCATTCTCACCCTGACCGTTTCCTCCCTGGCCGCGGAGCCGCGCGATATTTCCGCGAAGCTCGAAGTGCTCCGCGCGGAATACAAGCTCCCGGCGTGCGCCTCCGCGGTCGTGAAGGATGGCGAGATCACCGCGATCGGCGCCACCGGGTTGCGCAACGCGGACGAGAAGGTCCGCGTCACGATCGACGATCAGTGGCACACCGGCTCCTGCACGAAGAGCATGACGGCGATCCTCGTCGGCGTGCTCGTGGATGCGGGCAAGCTGCGCTGGGAGATGCCGATTTCCGAGGCGTTCGCCGGCGTGCCGTGCCACGCCGAGTGGCGCAAGGTGACCGTCTGGGACGTGGTGACGCAGCGTGGCGGCCTCGGAACGAGCCCGCGCATCGTCTGGCAGGAGGGCGGCAAGCCGACGGCCCAGGCGCAGCGGGAAAGCTTCGCGCGCATCATCCTCGCGAAGGCGCCGCCCGAACCGGTGGGGAAATTCGCCTACAGCAATGCGGGCTACGGTCTGCTCGGCGCGCTCATCGAGCGCGCCTCGGGCCAGACCTACGAGGAGATGCTGCGCGCGCACATTTTCACGCCGCTCGCTCTCAAGAGCGCGGGCTTCGGCGCGGCCGCGACGCCCGGCAAAGTCGACCAGCCGTGGGGCCACTGGCGGCGCGGGAAGCGTTACGTCCCGGTCGACCCGACGCCGGACAATCAGTTCCCGCCCGTGCTCTCGCCGGCCGCCTGTGTTCACCTTTCCCTCGCGGATTTCGCCCGCTACGCCGCGTGGCAATCCACCGGCGAGCCGCGCTTGGTGAAGGCCGAGACCTTCGCGAAGCTGCAAACGCCGCCCGAGGGGAGCAGCTACGCCGGCGGCGTGTGGAAGACCGAGCTGCCCGGCATCGGCGGCGACTGCGTTTGCCACACCGGCCACCTCGGCGGGATGTTCGCGGTCTTTTATGCGAGTCGCGACATCGCCTGCGTCGGCGTCATCAACGTCGAGGGCGGCGGCTGGGAATGGCTCGGCGACGTACTTTGCGAAGTCGCGCTGAAGGCGGCGCCTTAGTTTCCGCCAGAGCGCGGAGCCATCTTTGCGCAATGCCGCGCAAAGTTTGTAGTTCCGCCTTCAGGCGGCCAGACGATGCATTTCAAACGCGTACGGATAACGCCACGCGCCCCTTGCCGGCGCGAGTCTGCGCCGCCTGAAGGCGGAACTACGAGCATCGACGCGTCACGCAGTTCTGGTGAAACGACCGCCTTTGGTGGTAGACAGCAGGCCCCATGAATACTCCCTCCTTTCTGCGGCGGCTTTCGCCGGCCGTCTTTGTTGCCCTCTGCGCGTTCGCGCCGGCCGTGCTGGCGGACGAAGCGAATTACACCCACCAAGCCGACGTCATCTACGGCCGCAAATACGGGATGGCGCTGACGATGGAAGTCTTCAAGCCGAAGGAGCATGCCAACGGGATCGGCATCATCTCCGTGCTTAGTGGCGGCTGGTATTCCAATCACCCCGACGACCCGGCGAAGGTCCGGCAGCCCATTTTGCTCGAGCGCGGCTATACGGTCTTCGCGGTCAATCACGGCAGCCAGCCGAAGTTCTCCATCCCGGAGATCGTCGAGGACATGAATCGCGCGGTGCGCTTCATTCGTTTTCACGCCGCCGAGTATGGGATCGATCCGGCGCGGATCGGCATCACCGGCGGGTCCGCGGGCGGGCATCTCTCGCTCATGCAAGGGATGGCGGGCGGCGACGGCAAGCCCGACGCGAAGGATCCGATCGACCGCCTCTCGTCGCGAGTTCAGGCGGTCGCGTGCTTCTTTCCGCCGACCGATTTTCTGAACTACGGCAAGCCCGGTGAGATCGCGGTCGGCCGCGGCGTTCTCTGGAATTTCTCCGGCGCGTTTGGTTTCACCGATTACGACCCCTACTGGCGCAGGCTCGTGCCGATTACCGATGACGCGAAGATCCTCGAAATCGGCCGCCAGATCTCGCCGATCACGCATATCTCCGCCGGCGCGCCGCCGACCCTCATCGCGCATGGCGACAAGGATTGGCTGGTGCCCATGCAGCAATCCGAGACCTTCATCGCGAAGCTGAAAGCAGCCGGCGTGGACGCCAAGCTCGTGGTCAAACCCGACGCCGAGCACGGCTGGGCGACCATGGGCGACGAGCAGAAACAGTTCGCCGACTGGTTCGACGCGCACCTGAAGAAGCCGGTCGCCGCGCCGTAGCCGTAACGATGCAAAGCGCGTGCGGCTCCACGATGGGTAGCACAGGCGTCCCGCCGGCGGCCTACGTGGCGCAAGTACTTGCCGATTGGTGAATGCCACCCGCCGCGTCGACGACTCGGCGGGACGCCGAGCCGAACAGGCGGGACGCACATGCCACCCATCCGGGTCGGCGCTTATTTTTATCGTTACGGGTTCAGCCCGGCCGATCCGCGCGCCAATGGCGGCTTGTTTCTCCCGGGCGCCTTGCCAAGGTCGCTCTCCCCCTATGTTCCCCCATTTCCTACGATCGGTACCCGGCATTATTGTTTCTGCGCTGTTGCTTTGCCGCGGGCTGGTGCCCGGCGCGCTGGCGCAGGCTCCGGACATGCCGTGGCTTTACACGAAGGCGCGGGCGTTGCCGAAGGTGCTGACCAACCAGGGGAGCGGCTACTTTTCCATCGTCGAGGGCAAGAATGGCCGGTTGTACATCGGCACGGCGAAGTACGGGGAAGACGCATACCTGGTGGAATACGATCCGCTGACGCAACAGATGCGCATGGTCGTGGATACGATGCGCGAGATCGGGTCGACGGCGAAAGGGTTTGCCGCGCAATCGAAGATCCACACCCGGAACAATGTCGGCGCGAGCGGGAAGATCTACTTCGGCACGAAACAGGGCTACCCGGATCTCAAGATTGGCGAGAAGTACGAGGACTACCCCGGCGGTTATCCGATGGTCTACGATCCGGAGACGGAGAAGACGCGCGTTTATCCCATCCCGGTGCCGCATCACGGCATCATCAGCATCACGCCGGATGAGTCGCGCAAAGCGGCCTACATCTCGACCTGCTCCGACGAGCGGCCGGTCACGAGCTCGCACTTCATGAAGCTCGACCTGGAGACCGGCGCGTACCAGGACCTCGGCGAGACGCATCACCTGTTTGCGTTCATCGTCATCGATTTTCTCGGGCGCGCTTATCACCCGATGCTCGGCGGCGACATTTTGCGCTATGATCCGAAGGCGAACAAGGTGGAGCGGCTGAAGCAGACGATCGACGGCGCGCCGCCGACAGCCGAGTCGCATCTGGCGGATGAGAACAGTCATCCAATCAATTGGGAGATTTCGCCCAATGGGCGGACGCTGTACGCGGTGGCGATGAGCGGCAACCAGCTCTACTCGTACGACCTGACGGCGAAGGGCGAGGTGCTCGAGGGGAAGAGCCTCGGCAAGCTGCACGCGACCGCCGAATCGACGGATTGCCGCGCACTGTCGGTCGCACCGAATGGCGTGGTCTGGACCGCGATCACCGCGAAATACGATGCGCAGCGGCACTTCGCGCATCTCATCAGTTACAAGGCCGGCGACGTGGCGCCGGTCGACCAGGGACCGCTCGCGGTGAAGAACCCGGACTACACGCCGTTCACGGACAAGAAGGGCGAGCCGCTGCCGCAGCACCATGGCTTTCGCGTGTTCGGCGACGGCAACTTCATCCCGACCGCCGTGCTGCTCGGCGTCTGCGCCACGCGCGACGCTCAGTATGTGCTGGCGCTCGTGCCTTACACGCTGCTGGAAGCGCACGCGCGCACGCAGCCGCATCTCCCGATCGTGCGCAAGCCGATCGCGGGCATCACGACCGTGTATCACCACAACTCGCATGGCGAGCTGCTCCTCGGTCGGGCCATGCAGACGGAAACGCTTGACGGCCAGGGGCGCATCCCGACGCTGGAGCTAAAGTCGCTTTACACCGATCAGGTGCCCAAGATCGATCTGAGCCGCAAGGTCGCGGCCGACCTTGGGATTCCAATCTATAAGACCGTGCCGGAAACTTTGACGCTCGGGCAGGACCGGATCGCGGTCGAAGGCGCGATGGTCGTCGCGGAGCATGGCGACTACCCGCAGGCTGAGACGACCGCGCTGATGTTTCCGAAGCGGCGGCTCTTCGAGCAGATCTTCGCGACGGTCGACAAGTACGGCCGGCGCGGCCTGCCGGTCTTTTGCGACAAACACCTGGGGTATAATTGGATCGACGCGAAGTGGCTCTATGACGAGGCAAAGAAGCGCGACATGCCGCTGATGGCCGGCTCCTCCGTGCCGTCGACGTGGCGCTTTCCGCCGATCGACATGCCGCGCGGCGCGAAGGTGAAGCAGATCGCCATGGTGTCGTATCACAAGATCGACATCTACGGCTTCCACGCGCTGGAGGCGATGCAGGCGCTGGTTGAGCGCCGCGCCGGCGGCGAGACGGGCGTGGCCGCGGTGCAAACCTTTGTCGGCGACGACGTCTGGAGCGCGGCCGGTCGCGGCGTGTATGACCGCAAGCTGCTCGACGCCGCCCTCGGCGCGATGCGCGACCGGCCGCTCCCGCCCGGCAAACGCGTCGAGGAGCTCGTGAAGCAGCCGGTCCTGTGCGTGATCGATTACCGCGATGGCTTGCGCGCCTGTCTCTTCACATTGAACGGCGCGGTGCAGGAATGGGCGACCGCCTGGAAAGACGATCAGGACAAAGTGACGAGCCTCACGTTCATCACGCAGGAAGAGCGCCCGTTCTCGCATTTCGCGATCCTCTTCAATGCCGTCGAGCAGTTCATGAACACCGGCAAGGCGCCCTGGCCGGTCGAGCGGACGCTGCTCACCAGCGGGCTCGTGGACGAGTGCCTGCGCTCGCAAGTGGAAGGCGGCACGCGGCGCGAGACGCCGGAATTGGACATCAAGTATACGACCGAGTGGAATTGGATGCTGCCGGCGCAGCCGGTGCCGGAGAGGGGGCGCGGCGTGCAGTGATCTTACGATCCAAAGATGCGCCCTCCTAATCTTACTCCTGCTCTTGCTCTTGCTCTTGCTCTTGCTCGAAGGCCCTCATGTCAAAAAACGATTACGTACGAGCATGAGCATGAGCATGAGCATGATTAAGATTCGAAGAGGCGCCCTGTTGAACTCTCAGTCTGCCGCTTTATGAAACCACCAATTCTTGTTTTCGCCTTGCTGCTGCCGCCCCTCAGCCTCCTAGCCGATTGGCCGGGCTGGCGCGGCGCTTCGGGCAACGGGGTCTCCGCGGAGAGCGCACCGCTGCTCACGAACTGGCACGGCGGCGATCTCAAGCTGCTGTGGGAGAGCGAAGAGATCCCGAGCAACGACGAGGGCGGTTTCAGCAGCGTGGTCGTCGCGGGAGGGCGTGCTTATGTCTCCGTTGTCTGGCATCGCGATGAGCCGAGCGAGACGCGGCAGATCAGCGAGCTCGTCCTGCGGCAGCTCGGGCATCAAGGGACCGCCGGACTGGGACCGGAGCTCGTGAAGAAGATGGAAGAGACGCGCCTTGGCCTGAGCCCGACGCTGCGCGGCAAGAAACTCGAGGACTTTGCGAAGGAGTGGATCGAGAAGAACCTCGATCAGAAACAACAGGGCGGCTACGCCGGCTACATCACCGGCCGGTTCAAGAAAGGCCCGCTGGCGCTGCCGCTCGACGTGCTCGACAAGGTGGCCGCGCAAAAGGATCGCGTCTTCGCAAACGACGCCGAGCTGCGCGCGTGGCTCGACGAACAGAAATTCTCCGAGGAGATCCGCCGGCAGGTGCTCGAGGCGGTGCCGCCGACGCGCCGGTTGGCGGAAGACACAGTGCTTTGCCTCGCCTTGAACACCGGCAAGACGCTGTGGAAGACCGCCGCGCCGGGAGAACCGGCCGGCCGCGGGGCCTCGAGCACGCCGTGCGTCGCGGGCGGCAAGGTCTTCGCCCTCGGCAGCGTGAGCGCCTACGCCCTCGACGCGGAAACCGGCCGGGCGCTGTGGAGCTCGCGTTTGCCGCAGAAGGGGCCGGGCTCGTCGCCGTGCGCGACCGACGACGCGGTCGTCATCAACGCGAAGTATCTTTACGCCCTCGACGCCGCCACCGGAAAGGAGCGCTGGAAACGGGAGCAGGCCGGCGGCGGCAACTCCTCGCCCGTCGTCTGGAGGGCCGGCGGCCGGACCTTTGCCATCTGCCAGGGCCGCGCGACGCTCGAGGCCGTGGACGCGAAAACCGGGGAGCTCGCGTGGAGCGTGCCCGGCGGCGGCGATTCGACGCCGGCGGTGCGCGGCGATCTGCTCGCGGTGCAGTCGCGCAAACCCGAGCCCGGCTTGGTGGTCTACCGCATCACGCCCGACAGCGCGACGCAGCTCTGGCTCGCGCCGTTCGAGGCCTTCCGGACGCAGGCCAGTCCGCTCGTGGAGAACGGCTGTGTCTTCCTCGCCGACAACGACCTGCAGCGCTGCTTCGACGCCGCGAACGGCCAACAGCGCTGGGCCGTGCCGATTCCGGGCTCGATCTCCTCACCCGCGCTGGCCGACGGCAAGCTCTTCGCCATGATCAATAGCGGCAACAACGTCCAGGTCCTCCGGGCGGACGGCACCGAGCGGGTGGAAGTCGGCAAGGCGAACGTGAAAGCGGCGTGGGTCGCTTCGCCCACCATCTCCGACGGCAAGCTGCTGGTGCGGTCGAAAGATCGGGTGCGCTGTTACAGTTTGGCGGAGTGAGGAATGACGAATGACGTATGACGAATGACGAATGACGAATTTGACCGGCCATTCGTCATTCGTCATTCGTCATTCGTCATTCGTCATTCGACCTTCCCTCACTTCCGCCCTTCGTCCGCGTCGATGAAATCGAAGAACGTCTGGATGTCCGTACGGTCGCCCTGGCCGAGCTCGCGGATGCGCTGGTGCAGGCGCTCGGAGGCTTCGTCGTTCCAGCCGCGCTTGCGCATGAATTCGTTCCAGACCTCGATCTCCTCGTCGCTCGGCTTGTGCCCTTGCTGCCAGGCCCACTCGAGGATTTCCCCGTCGTCCCCGCCGCGCCGCACGCGCTCCACGAGAGCGGGATATTCGATCCACAAAAACGAGCAGCAGCGCTCGTCGAAACCGCCGCCGAGATTCGGATGATACTCCGAGGGGAGCCGGCCGTCGGCATAGAGGCGGATCTTGTCGATCATCCGGCCAAAGTAACAGAGGCCTTGGACTCGCTCATGGGGGCTGCGCAGGTTTTCGACTTTCATGGGAAGGACACACGACAGCCTAGCTGGGAAGTCGGGCGCGCCACAAGCGTGATGGCATTGCTTGTCTTTTCCGGCCGCGGGAGGATAAAAATGGGAGACCCCGTATGAAAACCGCCCTGATCATCGACGACGATGAACGTTGCCGCGCGCCGGCCGCCGAGCGGTTGCGCGCGCTCGGGTGGACGGTCGTCGAGGCGGAAAACGGCGAGCAGGGGCTGGAGTTGGCGCTGAAGCACGATCCCGATGTGATCCTGTGCACGCTGCTGATGCCGAACGGCAACGGCTTCCAGCTCTGCCGGGCGGTCCGCGAGCAGTTGGACTCGCGCGATACCCGCATTGTCGCGATCTCGACCGGCGACTATGCGGCGGACCACACGAGTGCGCTCGAGGCCGGCGCGAACGAGGTGGTGGAGAAGAGCGCTTTGCTCGACGAGCTCGAAGCCATCATTGCACGTGCCACCGCGAGCTTGCCCGCGACGTCGACCCGCGAAGGCGAGCACCCGGCGGTGAACGGCGCGCGCCCCGCGGAGGTGCGCTTCTGGGGCGTGCGCGGCTCCATTCCCACGCCGGGCCCGGAGACGGTGCGCTATGGCGGCAATACCTCGTGCGTCGAGGTGCGCGCGGACGGCGAGATTGTCGTCCTCGACGCCGGCAGCGGCATCCGCTCGCTCGGCATCGCGCTGACGAAGGAATTCGCGAAGGAGCCGCTCAATCTGACCGTCCTCATCACGCACACGCACTGGGACCACATCCAGGGTTTTCCCTTTTTCTCGCCGGCGTACAACTCGATCAATCGCCTCCGCATTCTCGGCTACGAGGGCGCGCGCGCGGGTCTCGGCGCGACGCTGGCCGGGCAAATGGAGAGCCCGTATTTCCCGATCGCGCTCAAGGAAATGCCGGGGCACATCGTGATCGAGGAGCTGCCCGGCATGGGCTTCGAGGTCGGCGCGATCCATGTCGATGCCTGCTTCGCGAAGCACCCCGGCGTCTGCGTCGGCTACCGCCTCTCGACGAGCAGCGGCACCATCGTCTACGTGCCGGACAACGAATGGTCGCCGGAGGACAGCGTGAGCGAGTGCGCCGAGAGCTGCAACCGCAACGCCAAGATGATCGAACTCGTCAAGGGCGCGGACATCCTGATGATGGATGCGCAATACGATCGCGAGGAATACCAGGCGCACAAGGGCTGGGGGCATGGCTGTGTGGACGACGTGGTCGGCCTCGCGCTCGATGCCGGGGTCAAGCACCTCTACCTGTTTCATCACGACCCGGCGCACGACGACGCGCGCATCGACGCGCTGCTGCAGCACGCGCAGGCGCTCGTGGCGGCGCGGCCGGGGGCCACACTGGTGGTGCGGGCCGCGCGCGAGGGCGAGGCGTTTACCTTTCAGGCGAAAGGCGCCTCCACTTGAGAACACCCGAGCAGAATCATCCCGTCGTCGACCTTCCGATCACCGATGTCGCCTTTGGGGGCAAAGGCGTCGCGCGGCACGAGGGCAAAGTTTATTTCATTCCGTTCGTCATTCCCGGGGAGCGCGTGCGCGCCCGCGTGGTGCGCGACAAGAAGAAGTTCGCCGAGGCCGAATTGCTCGAGGTGCTCGAGCCGTCGCCGGACCGCGTCGAGCCGCCGTGCCCGTACTTTGAACAGTGCGGCGGCTGCGCCTACCAACACCTCGCGTATCCCGCGCAGCTCGCGATCAAGCAGCGCCAGGTCGAGCAAACGCTGCGGCGCGTGGGGCGGCTGGAGGAGGTGCCGATGCGGCCGATCGTCCCCTCGCCGGCGGAGTACGGCTATCGCAACCGCATCCGCGTCCACGTCGAAGGCGGCTGCACGGGCTTCTTCGCGCACGGCTCGCACAATCTCGTCGACATCGAGCGCTGCCTGATCGCGGCGCCCGCGGTGAACGAATCGCTCCACGATTTGCGCCAGTCCTCGGTTCCGGTCGGCGACTACACGCTCAGCGCGCGCGGTCGCGGGGAGTTCTTCGAGCAGACGAATACCGAGGTGGCGCTCGCGATGGTCGAGGCCGTCCGCGCCTGCGTCAGCGAGGGGCGGCAACTCGTGGTCGACGCGTATTGCGGCGCGGGGTTTTTCGCGCGGCGCCTGGTCGACAAGGCCGAGCGCGTCGTCGGGATCGAGGAGAACCAATTCGCCGTGGATTACGCCAAACGCACCGCGGGCGAGCGCGAGCAATACGTCGCCGGCGACGTCGCGGCGCATCTCGGTGAAGTGCTCGCCGGCGCCGAGTCCGCGCGCACGACCGTGGTCCTCGATCCCCCCGCCGCGGGCGTCGCACCGCGCGTCTGCGAGCTGCTGCTCGGCCACCCGCCGGCGGAGATCGTGTATGTCTCGTGCGACCCCGCGACCCTGGCGCGCGACCTCGGCCTGCTCTGCCGCTCGACGTACCGGCTGGAATCCGTGACGCCGCTCGACATGTTTCCACAGACCGCGGAGGTCGAGGTGGTGGCGCATTTGGTGGCGCGGTGAGGGTGGGGGCGGCTTCGTTCCTGAGGTGTAGAGCGCGGCTCTCCCTGAGCATAGGCGAAGGGGTGCCGCCTCCAATTTCTTGAGCGTCTCACGCGCGATTGACGCCCAAACAAAACGATGGCGACGCTTTTCTTGGGAGATCGTCGTGCTGGAAACGCGCAAGAAATTGGAGGCGGCACCTGTTCGCCTAGGCTCACAGAGAGCCGCCTCTACACATTTTTTCGACTTGGCTCCGCCAGCTTATATCCAACGCGGGAACAACCGGACATCCTGTCGCTCGCGAAATGAGGTAGTGAGATTCACCCCGTTCGTTGTCCTGATTTCCGCCGCCATCTTTACGTGGGCCGCCGTCGCTGCGCCGAAATCCAGCTCGACCAAGTCCAAGGCGGACAGTGAGGAAGACGCTACGCCGCGCCCGAAGAAGGGTCCCACGCCGCGTCCCAAACCCAAGGCGGAGACCGACGACGAGGACGCGAAGCCGAAGCCGAAAAGCTCCCCGGTGAAGAAGAAGCCGGTCGTCGACGAGGAGGAAAGCAAGCCGGTCGCGAAGGCCACGCCGAGCAAGCGGAAGCCGGTGGCCGACGAACCGGAAGCGACGCCGAAACCGAAGGGCACGCCGAGCCGCAAGAAACCCTCGGACGACGACGAGCCCGCGGCGACTCCACACCCGAAGACCCCGAAGACGAACATCTACGAGAAGAGCGACGAGGTGAAAAAGAAGGAAGCCGAAGCGGCGGTGCTCGCGACCCCGCGGCCCTCCGCCACGCCGGGCGGGAAAGGCGCGCCGCCGGCCAGCATCGAGGCGACCGAACTGGCCAAATATCAGGAACAGCCGGAGAGAGTGAAGCAACTCATCGACGCCGCGCTGGCCCTCTCAAAACAGGGGCTCACTTACAAATACGGCTCCGACGACCCCGCGAATGGCGGCATGGATTGCTCCGGCTCCGTGGCCTATCTGCTGCGCCAGCAGGGGTTCAAGGACGTGCCGCGGGATTCGGCCGGGCTGTACACCTGGGTCCGCAAGAACGGCCAGTTTTTCGCCGTCATTTCGAAGAAAGCCGGCGGCTTCGAGTTCGACGACCTGAAGCCCGGCGACCTCATGTTCTGGAGCGGCACCTACTCGATTGACCGCGACCCGCCGATCACGCACACCATGGTCTACCTCGGCGAGCACAAGACGCGGAAACAGCGCATCATGTGGGGCGCGAGCGATGGCCGCACGTACGACGGGCTCTCCCGCTACGGTGTCGGGGTTTTCGATTTCAAAATGCCGAAGGCCGGCGGCGAAGGGGAGGGGACCACGGCGGTCGGGAATCACCCTGATTTTCTCGGGTACGCACGGATTCCGGGGTTGCGGGAAGAGGCGAAGCGGCCGTAGCGGGCGGGCGGTCGTCCTCGTCCTCGTACTCTTGCTCTTGCTCTTGCTCTTGCTCTTGCTCTTGCTCTTGCTCGACTTCCGGCTCCCTCCGTGGCGCGGGCTTTCGATCACGAGCAAGAGCAAGAGTACGAGTAAGATTCTCGCTGAGAAGCCCCCGGTATTTCCCCGGTTTGGGTGCCAACGGAGCCAACTCGGTGCACAATCAGGGTGCAACACACCTTGCATTGCCCGCTGGTTCCATTAATTTCCATACATCCACATGTCTCTCGCCGCCAAGCTGATCCCCAGCGAACTTCGTCCCATTTACGAAAAAGTGCTGGCCGGCGGCCGGGTCTCGGACGCGGAAGCGGTGCAACTCTACAGGTCGGGCAACGTTAACGCGGTCGGCACGATCGCCAACGTCATCCGCGAGCGGAAGAACGGGAACGTCGCCACGTACATCCACAACCAGTACATCAACTACTCGAACGTCTGCGTCCTCTCGTGCCAGTTCTGCGCGTTCGGCGCCCGGAAACGCGACCCGCATGCCTTCGAGCTCTCGCGCGACGAGATCGTCGAGAAGGTGAAGGTCGCGCTGCGCTTTGGGATCACCGAGATCCACATGGTCGGCGGGCTGCATCCCACGCTCAAGGCCGACTGGTACCTCGACTTGCTGCGGGCGCTCCGCGCGCTCGACCCGAACCTCTTCATCAAGGCCTTCACGGCCATCGAGATGCGGCATCTCGCCGACCGCGTCTTCAAGATGCCGCTGCGTGATACCATGCTCATCCTGCGCGAAGCCGGCCTCGGCGCGCTCACCGGCGGCGGCGCGGAAATCTTCGATCAAGGCGTGCGCGACGAGATCTGTCGCGGCAAGGAGACCGCCGAGGAGTGGGCCGATGTCCACCGCACGTGGCACAATCTCGGCATGCGCAGCACCGCGACCATGCTCTTCGGCCACATCGAGACCATCGAGCAGCGCGTCGACCATCTGCGCCGGCTCCGCGAGTTGCAGGATGAGACGCACGGGTTCACCGGCTTCGTCCCGTTCGCCTGCGTGCCGGAGACGACCGCGCTGGCGCACGTGAAGCCCGCGACCGCGATGGAGGAACTGCTCAACCTCGCCGTCTGCCGCATCTATTTGGACAACTTCGACCACATCACCGCCTACTGGGTCAGCCTCGGGCTGGCCGTCAGCTCGCTCGCGCTCAACTACGGGGTCGACGATCTTCATGGCACGATCATGGAGGAGAAGATCTTCCACATGGCGGGCGCGACCACGCCGACTCTCCAAACCGGCGAAGCGCTGGAAAAGGCCATCCGCGAGGCGGGTCGCGAACCGATGCAGCGCGACACGTGGTATCGCCGCATCGCCCCTACCTGGCGCAAGGCTGCGCCGGCGGCCTCCCGGCCCGCCGAACTCGCCGTCGCGTGATCCGCTTCCCGGCACTCGCGGCCCTGCGGATCGGCTGCGTCCAGTATCTCAACTCGAAGCCGCTCATCGCCGCCTGGCCCGGCGAGGTCGTCTTCGATCACCCCTCCCGGCTCGCGCGCGCCCTCGCGGCCGGCGCGCTCGATGCCGCGCTGGTCCCCATCTTCGAAGCGCTCGGCCCCCGCCAGTATTTCGCCGTCGACGGGGTGGCGATCGCCTGCGACGGCCCGGTCTACAGCGTCTTCCTCGCGCATGAAGGCGAGCTCTCGGAGATCCGCACGCTGGAGATCGATCCCGCGTCGCTCACCTCAGTCCATCTCGTGCAGGTGCTGCTGCGGGAATTTCACGGCGTCACCCCGCGCTGCGTGCCCGCCGGCGAGACGGCCGACGCCCGGCTCATCATCGGCAATCAAGCCATCGAATACCGCCGCGCCGCACCGGCGGGCCTGCGCTTTCTCGATCTCGGCGAGGAGTGGAAAAAACAGACCGGCCTGCCGTTCGTCTTCGCCCTCTGGCTGCTGCGCCCGGCCCTGCCGGACCTCAGGGCCATTGCCGAAGACTTTCGCGCCTTGAAAGAAGCGGGCCGGCCGCTCATCCCCGCCATCGCGCAAAAGGCCGGCGAGGAAATCGGCGGCGCCCTCGCGTTGCGCTACCTGACCGACTACATCCGCTTCGACCTCGGCGAGCGCGAGCGGGCGGGGATCGAGCGCTTTCACGAATTGCTCGTGAAGCATGGGTTTCTGGAGGCGAGCGGGACGCGGCTCCGGTTTGTGTAGCCGGGAGCGGCGAGCCGGCGAACGTTTCACTCACGCCGTCCGCTCAGCGGTGGGGGCGAATCTTCCAACCGGCCGTCTGTTTCACCTGGCCGTGATCGTCGCGCGTCTCGAAGACGCCAACGATGTCGCGATTGCCGCCTTCACCGCCGAGCCGTCCATCCGCGCCGAGGCTGTAGAGCGTCACGACGCCGGCCTCGTCGTGACGGTATTGGATCTCCCGGCGCCAGTCGTCCACCAGCAGGAACTTGTGCTCCTTGGACTCAATCAACTCGGCAAGAGTCGCCGGCAAACGCCCATGCGAGTTGGCGTAGGCCAGAATCCTTGTTTTCAGTTGGGCCATGTTCGCCGTGGCATAGTCGCCCGGCTTCGTGTCGTACATGAACGTACACGGGGCGCAAAGGAGGAGGATGAGCGGAGCCGCGAGGACGGTAAAGAGAAGGCGTTTGCGCATGGGGGAAGGGAATCGTTGCGGAAGTGAACGGCGCTGCCAGGACCGGCTGCTCGACCGGGTTCGCGATTCAGGTTAGCGGATTTCATTGGCCCGCACCACAACAAGTTCGCGCGCCAAGCCCGGAGGCTGGAAGGAAGTCCGACCGCCCACTTGCCACCGGCCGTTCCCACCCGCTAGCCTTCACCCATGCTGCGCCCCCTGCTCCTCGCACTCGCTCTCGCCGCCACTCCCGTCTTCGCCGCCGATGTGTGGAAGCTCCATCCCGATGCGGAGGAAAAGGCCGACGTCCCCAAGGGCAAGGTGACCGAGATGCCGCCGTGGGTTTCCAAGAGCTACCCCGACACCGTGCGCGAGTGGTGGGTCTACGTTCCCGCGCAGTACAAGCCCGATGGCTCGGCGGCGCTCATGGTCTTTCAGGATGGCGAAGGCTACGCAAAGCTCACGGGGAGTTGGCGCGTGCCGACGGTCTTCGACAATTTCATCGCCGCCGGCGTGATGCCGCCGACCGTCGCGGTGTTCATCAACCCGGGGCACGAGAACGCTTCGCCGAAGCCGGCGGGCGGCTGGAAGAACTCCGATCGGTCGAACGAATACGATTCGCTCGGCGACAAATTCGCGCGGTTTCTCCTCGAGGAAATCCTGCCCGAGGTGGAGAAGCAGTGGCCGGTGTCGCACGACCCGGAGCTGCGCGCGATTTGCGGCGCGAGCTCGGGCGGCATTTGCTCGTTCACCGTGGCGTGGGAGCATCCCGAGGCCTTCCACAAGGTGCTCTCGACCGTCGGCTCCTTCACGAATATCCGCGGCGGCAACGCCTACCCGTCGCTCATCCGCAAGACCGAGAAAAAGCCGCTGCGCGTCTTCCTCGCCGACTCGAGCGGCGACGTGGACAACCAGTTCGGCAACTGGCCGCTCGCGAATCAGCAGATGAACGCCGCGCTCACGTACATGAAATACGACGTGCGCTTCGATTACGTCGAAGGCTACAAGCACAGCTCCGAGCACGGCGGCTCCATCTTCCCCGACGCGCTCCGCTGGCTCTGGCGCAAGTGAGAAAGTTCGAATGACGAATGACGAATGACGAAGGAGCGGCCAAATTCGTCATTCGTCATTCGACCCTCCACCCATCCCACTGTGAGCACCGCCGCGATTGCGATCGAGCACCTGACCAAGATCTACCCGATTCCGTTTCGACGGGAACAGGTCGAGGCCGTGAAGGACCTCTCTCTCGAGGTGGAGGCCGGGCAGGTTTACGGGCTGCTCGGGCCGAACGGCTCGGGCAAGAGCACGACCATGAAAATCGTGCTCGGACTCGTGCGGCCGACCTCGGGCACGACGAAGATTTTCGGTCGCAGCAGCCGCGTGGTCGAGAGCCGGGAGGACGTCGGTTTTCTCCCGGAGAACCCGTACTTCTACAAGTTCCTCACGGGCGAAGAGACGCTCCACTTCTACGGCAAACTCTGCGGACTCGGCGGCGCGGCACTGAAGGCGCGTGCCAAGGAGTTGTTGGAGACGGTCGGCCTCGCGGACGCCGCGCATCGCCGGCTCGGCGGCTATTCGAAGGGGATGCTCCAGCGCATCGGCCTCGCCCAGGCGCTCGTGCAACGCCCGCGCCTGCTCGTGCTCGATGAGCCGACGGCGGGGGTCGATCCCGCCGGCTCGCGCGAGATTCGCGATCTCATCCTGCAGTTTAAGAAAGAGGGAATCACCGTGCTCCTCTGCTCGCATCTCCTGTCACAGGTGCAGGAAATCTGCGACCGCATCGGCATTCTCCACCAGGGCGTGCTGGTGCGGGAGGGAAAGCTCGAGGATCTCATCTCAGTCCGCACGCAGACCGAGCTCATCCTGGAAAACGCCTCCCCGGAATTGCTCGCCCGCATCGCCGACGAAGCGGCGCGCAGCGGCGCCAAAATCGTCGAGCAACGCCAACCCCAAACCACCCTCGAACGCTTCTTTCTGGAAGTCACCGGCTCCGGCCGGAAGCCCTGATTCTTTGGTCCACGAAATACACGAAAGACACGAAAAAGGGACCGGAGTGCCTACGAATCACACGAATCAAACGAATCTGAAAGGAATCAGAATGGAACG
>DASYIS010000469.1:0-4134 GCA_035997375.1 Chthoniobacteraceae bacterium | reverse complement strand
GCTCGTTGCCCATCATCGTCATCAGGAGGCGCTCGTCGCCGGCTTGCGGGCCTTTGCGGTCGGCGGGGGCGTTGGGATCGGTACCGATTTGCAGGTCGACGCTCGCTCCGGTCTTGAAGAGGCGGTCCCATTGCTGGCCCTGATTCTTCAGCGGGCCGTGGCGGCTGATCTCGTACGCGAGGTAGAGATTGTCGTTGTCGTAGCCGATGCGGAACTTCGCGTCGTTCTCCATTTCCGCGCTGACGAACGGCCAGTCGTTGAGCTGACCGTCGAGTTTCGGCGGCTGCGGCATGCGGTAGCAATCGACCACCGGGGCGCGCGCGTAAACCTGTTTGACCACGCGCTCGCGGTCCCACTGCTGCGTCTCCGCGAGGACCTTGGGCAGGATCTCGATCTCGCCCTCGAACCGCTTGTATTTATCGATGCCGACGACCTCGATCACGCTGGCGTGATTGTGGCCGGCGACCGCGTAATACTTGTTGTCCGCGGTCTTGCAGAAGTAGCCGTTGAAGTGCTCCTGGCCCGGCGTCATGCCGGCGAGGCTCATACCGCGCGCGGTCTCCGGCATGCTCCAGGGACGCGCCTCGCGGTCGCGCACCTCTTTGAAGAGCTGGCCGGCGAAGAAGCCGTCCGCGGTGACGATGTTGAACAGGCCGACGTTCGTGTTGAAAACGACGAACTCGCCGAGGTCGCCGGCGTGCGCGGTGGTGTGGCCGGCGAGGCCGATATCGCACAGGATCTGCCCCGCGTGCAGCGGCGAGGCCTTCGGCAGCGCGTGGCCGCCGGAGCCTTCGGTCTCGTACGTCCAGATCGGCCGGCCCTCCGGCGTCAGGCCGGCGGCGAGCGCGGTGTGCTCCGGCCCTTCCAGGTGATAGTAGTTGCCGTTGTCGAGATGGATCGTCGTCCCGGTCCAAAGCTGCGGCATCTCCACCCGCTCATAAACCGGCACGCCGTTGGGCAGCCACTTTTTCACGCGATAGCTGAGCTGGCCGACCTGCGCGTTGAGCTGGTTGTCGAAGACGACCGGCGTGTTCCCCTTTTCTTTCGGCCAGAGCTGCACTTCCTCCGGCTGCACCTGCTCGTCGCCGTTGAGATCCGACCAGGCGCATTGGTAATCGATCAGCGTCTTCCCGCCGAACGCCTTCACCAGCTTGGGATCGAGCAGCGGCTTGCAATATCCCGCGATGCCGACGCACGCGACGATGCGCACATGGTCTCCCTCGTGCTTGTAAACGAGGCCGTAGTTCGGGTTGTTCGTCGGTCGCGTGTTCACCAGATAAAGCTGGCCGTTGACGATGCGCGGCACGTCGCCGGTATCAGCGCCATCGAGCGAGGTGAGGTTTTTCAGGTGTGTTTTCCCCGTCTCCCAGTCGAGCGCGAACTCGAGCGGTCCGTAGAAAAGCCGGCGTTTGTCGCTGGGATCGAGGCAGCCGCCGCCGCCGTATTCCGTCGGCCCGGTGAACTCCTTCTGGAACTTCCCGTCCTTGCTCCAGAGGGTCACGCGCTTCGGCCAGTAGTTCTGCTCCGTCGCCCAGATTTGACCGCTGGAATCGACCGCGAGCGCGCTCACGTATTCCATCTTCGTCGGATCCCACGGGCCGCGTTGGCGGCCGCCGGGCGTGCCGATTTCGCGTAGAAACTTGCCCGCGCCGTCGTAGACGCGAATCGTGTTCCGCTCCTTTGCGGCGTCGAACACGAGCAGGTTGCCCGCATGGTCGGCGGCAAGCGCGGTCGGCTTTTGCAGATCGCTCGCGAGCACCTGCAGCTTGCCCGAGGGCAACTCCACGCGCGCCAGCTTGTCGTCCGAGATCGTAAACAGCTCGCCCTTCGCGTTGAAGGCCAGCACGTTCCCCTGCGCCAGCGGAGCGGTCGTCGCCTTGCCGACTTTGGGCAGCGCCACTTCCTGCACGACCTTGCCGCTCGTGCCGTCAATCACTTCGAGCCGCTCCGTGACCAGCGGGTCGACTTCCGGCTCGCCGCCGAGATACCTCAGCGCGGCGACGCCGTAAACGTGGCAGCGCTTCGAGTCGAGCTCCTGGCCGCCCTGGTCGTCACGCACGCCGCTCGGATAATGCGCTTTCGTGTCCCACTGCTTCACCACGCGCACCCGCACCGCGCGCGTGCTCACCTCGCGGCCGAAGTCGACGTAACCGTCGAGATAGCGCGCCTTCGAGTTGTGCGTCTCGTCGGGCTGGTAGTAATTGCGCAGCGGCTGATTGTAGGTGGAGACATTCTCCCAACCCTCCGCGCCCTCGAGGTCGACCTTCTGTCCCGGCGCGCCGTTGAAGACGTCGATCTCTGTCACCGCGCCGTCGATCTCCTTGAGCGCCAGGCCGCGGATGGTCTGCGGCTGCGGCCACTCCAGCGCATAGACCGCCGGCTCGGCCGCGCTGACGGGATTGGTGCGCGCGGCGTCCCACGAACCGTCCGGCGCGATCTTGCCGCTGTTGACCCGGATGCTCGCCTTGCTCGCGACATTCTCGTACCGGCGGTTGAGCAGCTTCACGCCTTCGAGTTTGCGCTGCCACGCATTCGTGTCGCCGCTGCCGATGCCGCCCTTCTTGCCGCCGCCGTCCACTTTGTCGAGGGACGGTCCGCCCTTCTTGTCTTCCACATCGGAGAGCAGATCATCGGTGGAACCGGCACCGCCTTTCGAGAACGTGAAACGTAAAGCGCGAGTCGTGGTGTTCGCGGGCAGCGAAACCACGGCCCAGGCGCTCGAGTCGGTGAGCGGGACAACCTGCCAGTCGTCCTTCTCCTGCACGCGCGGCGGGTACGGCGCTTTCGACTTCAACACGCTGATCTGGAACTGCACCTTGTCCTCCTTCGCCGGCGGCGGGAAGACGAGACTGCCGAGCGCGACCGGTTTCGAGAACGCGAGCAGGATGTGCTGCTGCGCTTCGTTCCCCTTCGTCGATTCGAGGAAGGTGAGGTTCTGCGCGGAGGGCTGGCCGGGGGGCTGATCCTTCAAACGGAAGAGCTTCAGGAAATCGTTGCGCGGATCGGGCACGACTTCGTGCGCCGCCCGGGCCGCGCGCGGCGTGGCGTAGGTGGGCAGGCAGTGCAGCGCGTCGACATCGACCGCGGCCGCGGCATTGACCAGCCAATCCGCCGGCGAGCGCACGGCGAGATAGACCTTGTTGTCGCGCGCCGCGATGCCCTGGACGCCGCGCTTGCGCTCGGCGGTCGGTTGCAAGGTCGCCAAGGTTCGCACGGCACGGGTCTGCAAGTCGATCGCCCACAGCCCTTCGCTGCTCTTGTCGATGCCCGCGCCGGCGGCGAAATTCGCCGCGCTCATCATATTGAAGAGCGTCTTCCCGTCGCTCGCCAGCATGCCGACGCCGGTGAAGCCCGCGAACGAGGCGTGGCCCCAGAGCTTGCGGCCCTCCAGGTCGCACTCGATGAGCGAGACGCCGCTCTCGGAAACCGCGGAGCCGAGGAACACCCGGTCGCCCACCGCACAGGCCGCGCGCGGCGGTGTGTGGTCGGCCATCCAGCCGCCGGGGCCGTCGGGGCCGGTCAACCACGCCGGCCGGTCGGGGAAATGGCTCGTGAGGTTCGGGTACGCCGTCATTTCATAGCGGAACTCCAGCGGCGGATGGGTAAGCGCCCGCCACTTGTACTTGCCCGGCGGGACGTACTCGCCGGCTTCATTGCGCAAATCCCACGAGACCGCGTTGGCCCCGGCGCTCTGGTCGACGTTGGCGATGACGTTGCGGACGCGCGTGCCGTCCGGGCCGTCGATGACGAGCGTCACCTGCCCCGCCTGCGCGAGCTGGTACGGGATCTTCACCGGCGGCTCCTGCTCCACGCGCTTGGTCAGCACCGGCGCGGGCTTGTCGCCGAGCAACTCGAAGACATGGAAGCCCGCGAGATGCGCGACCGAGGGCTCGTTGCCGCCGACTTTGGTCACGCGCAAACGCAGCGCGCGCGTCTCCACCGGCGCAAACGTCAGCCACCGCTGCGGGCCGAGCTGCGTCTGCTGCGGCTTGGCGATCGTCTTCCACTCCTGCTCGGTCGCAACCGCCGGGTTCAAGCCGACCGGCCCCTCGAAAGTCTGGAGCTCGAACTTCTCGAAGTTGTCCTGCAACACCACGCCATCCACATGCCGCTTCTCCGGCCACGAGAGGACGA
>DASYIS010000468.1:0-8101 GCA_035997375.1 Chthoniobacteraceae bacterium | reverse complement strand
GACCGTTGGCACGAAGCCATGCTGGACCGGTACGACTTCGAAACGACGCTCGGCCCCGCCAACTTCGCGCTCGCCGTGCTGCAGAGCGACCCCGAACGCGCGCAGGCGGCGCGGCGCGACTGCGGCGCCACGCTGAGTGGTGAGGTGGAAATCACCACCGCTTTTCTCGCCGGCCGCCCCGACGATGCGCGGCCGGTCATCGAACAGTGGCTCCAGCGTTTCCCACGCGGCCGCGGGGTGCCCAACTACGAGAAGCTGCGCGATTATCTCCCCCTCATCCCGGCGCTGAACGATCCGGCCAGTCCCGACCACGCGAAAGCGCTGGAGGCGTACCCGAGGACGCCGGCGTTCCTCCTCCCGCAATGGGCGCTTCTCTCCAAGGCGCACCTCCCGCCCGCGGAAGCCGCACAATTCCTGGAGGCCGGGGACGACCAGCCCGAACGCCGGCTTGCCGTCGCCGCCCTGCGCGGCGACAAGGTGGCCTTTGCGCGCCTCGAGCAGGCGCTCACCGGCGCCACCGAAGATGGGCCCATGTCCGCCACCGCCCGCCGGCGCGCGGAAGGCTCCTCCGGCGTGCTCCAGGCCTGGCTGCGCAATCTCCTCTTCGCCACTCCGCCGCCCAAAGCGGAGCCGGATCTCGCCCCCGCCGGCGCGACCCCGCTGCTGCCGCGCCTGCGCGCGATCGCCGGCGTCAAGGCGCCTTGACCTGAGAGACGCCATGGGCCGCTGCGGCGACCCCCTATAAGCGTTTGAAAGCAGACCGCACCGGATTATCATCCACGCTCCACCATGCACCCGCTCTCCCGCAGGAAAATGCTCCAACTCACCGGCGGCGGTTTTGGCGCGCTGGCGTTGCGTTCGCTGCTCGCCGGCGACCGCCTGCTCGCCGCTTCGACAAGCTCAGGACCTTCGGCCGCGGAGTCCGCGGCCAATCCCCTGGCCGCGCGGCCTCCGCATTTCGCGCCGAAGGCGAAGTCGGTGATCTTCCTTTTCATGTACGGCGGGCCGAGCCACGTCGATCTCTTCGACCCCAAGCCGGAGCTCGCGAAGTGGAACGGGCAGCCCATTCCGGTCTTCAAGGCGGAGGACGCCTTCATGGGGAACAAGACGAAGAACATGGCGATGCAGAGCCCGTACAGCTTTGCCAAGCACGGCGCGGCGGGGATCGACATCTCGGAGACGTATCCGCACCTCGCGCGGCACGCGGACCGGCTGTGCGTCATTCGCTCCATGCAATGCGACAGCAACAACCACGGGCCGGCGCTCTTCCAGATGAACACCGGGTTCACCCAGCCCGGTCGCCCGAGCATGGGGTCGTGGGTGACGTACGGGCTCGGCTCGGAAAGCGAAAACCTGCCGGCCTTCGTGGTGCTGCTCGATCACCAGGGCGGGCCGGTGAATGGCGCGCTGAACTGGTCGAACGGCTTCATGCCCGCGTCGTACCAGGGCGTCCCGTTTCGCTCGACCGGCGAGCCGATCGCCTACCTCACGCCGCCGAAGAGCGTGACGACGAGCCAGCAGCGCGCGCGCCTGGATCTGCTGCAGCAGTGGAACCGCGAGTACGCCGCAGCCGATCCCGCGGAGAGCAGTCTCGCGGCGCGCATCGGCTCGTACGAGCTCGCGTTTCGCATGCAAATGAAGGCGGCGGAATGCACCGACCTGAGCCGCGAGCCGGCGGCGGTCCGCGAAGCCTATGGGCTCGATGCGCCGGTGACGCAGCACTTCGGCCGCAACTGCCTGCTCGCACGCCGGCTGGTGGAGCGCGGGGTCCGTTTCATCCAGGTTTACAGCGGCGGCAACGAAGGCCCGAAGGCGTGGGACGCGCACGACGACCTGAAGAAAAATCACGACCTGCACTGCGCGGAAACCGATCGCCCGATCGCCGCGCTGCTCGACGATCTGCAAGCCACCGGATTGCTCGAGACCACGCTCGTCGTGTGGGGCGGAGAATTCGGACGCTCGCCCGTGGCGGAAAACGGCAAGGGCCGTGACCACCATCCGAAAGGGTTTTCGATGTGGATGGCCGGCGGCGGCATCAAAGGCGGCATGATCCACGGCGCGACGGACGAATTCGGCTATCACGTCGTCGAGGACAAGGTGACCGTGCCCGACCTGCACGCGACGATCCTGCATCAACTCGGGCTGAACCACGAGCAGCTCACCTTCCAACACCAGGGCCGGGCTTACCGGTTGACCGATGTGAGCGGGGATGTCGTGAAAGCGTTGCTGGCCTAAACGCCTAATCTTAACTTGGAATCCGGAATAGTGAGTCCACGAAATACACGAAAGACACGAAAAGGAAGGCTGAAGGGCCAACGAATAGAGCGAATTGAAACGAATGATTCGGCAGTCCTATTCGTTTCAATTCGGGAAATTCGTTGGCCACGTTTCTTCCTTTCTTTTTTTCGTGTCTTTCGTGTGTTTCGTGGACCAATCCTCCGGTTTTCAAGTCTGACGGCCGTGGCACGGAGTCTGACCGCCGCGGAAATCCCGCCGGACCAGCTCGCGTTTTTCGAGGCGAAGATTCGCCCGGTGCTCGTAGACCAGTGCTACAAGTGCCACAGCACCGAGTCAGGAAAAGCGAAGGGCGGGCTGCTGCTCGACACGCGCGCGGCGCTGCTCAAGGGCGGCGACAACGGCCCGAGCTTCACCGCCGGCGAACCCGAGAAGAGCCGGCTGATCGAGGCGATCCGCTGGTCCGATCCCGAGCTGAAAATGCCGCCGAAGACGAAGCTCGACGCGGCGCAGATCACCGCCCTGGAGGCGTGGGTGAAGATGGGCGCGCCCGACCCGCGCGAGGAGACCGCGCGGCCGCCGGCGATCGCGAAATTCATCGAACAGGCCAAGACGCACTGGGCGTTTCAGCCCTTGGCGAAATCTGCTCCGCCAGCGGTGCAGGACGCAGCGTGGGTGCGCAACGACGTTGATCGCTACATCCTCGCGGGTCTCCAGCAGACCGGCCTGCAGCCTTCTCCCGAAGCCGACCGCCGGACGCTCTTGCGCCGCGTGAGCTTTGATTTGATCGGCCTCCCCCCGACCCCGGAGGAAGTCGATGCCTTCGTGAAAGACGAGTCGCCGCAAGCCTACGAGCGGCTCGTCGATCGCCTGCTCGCGTCGCCGCACTATGGTGAGCGATGGGGCCGGCATTGGCTCGATCTCGCGCGGTATGCGGACAGCTCCGGCTATCATAATGATCTCGATCGCCCGAACGCGTGGCGTTACCGCGATTACGTCATCCGCAGCTTCAACGAAGACAAGCCCTACGCGCGCTTCGTGGCCGAGCAGTTGGCCGGCGATGAAATCGACGGGGCGGACGAAGAGACGCTCGTCGCCACCGGCTTCTGCCGCAACGGCCCGAGCAACGACGACAACATGGGCAAGAGTGCCGCGGCACTCGCGCAGTACCGCGTGGACCAGCTCGACAACGTGATTTCCACCACGGCGAGCGTGTTCCTCGGCGTCACGCTCGGCTGCGCGCGCTGCCACGATCACAAGACCGACCCCTTCACCGCGCGCGACTACTACAGCCTGCTCGCGATCTTCAACGGCACGGAAAAGCTCGGCCTGGCGAAGGGTGCGAAGGACCAGGACGAGAAGGACATCAAGGACACGGCCAACGTGCTCGCGCTGGTCGAGACGAAGGCCAAGGTGCCGGCGACTTATGTGCTGCTGCGCGGGCTCGCGCTGAGCAAGGGCGCGGAGGTGCCGCCGGCCGCGCCCGGCGTGCTGGCCCCGACGCCGTTGCGCTTCCCCGAGCCGGCGCCGGGCGCGAAGTCCTCCGGCCGCCGCCGCACGCTCGCGGAGTGGATCGGCGCGCCCGACAATGCGCTCACCTGGCGCGTGCTGGCGAATCGCATCTGGCAGCACCATTTCGGGCAGGGGCTCGTGACGACGCCGAGCAACTTCGGCTTCAACGGCGAGCGGCCAAGCCATCCCGAGTTGCTCGACTACCTCGCGGCGCGGCTCGTGGCCAATGGCGGGCAAATGAAACCGTTGCACAAGGAGATCCTCATGTCGGCCGCCTATCGCCAGGCGTCGGCTTTTCGCGAGGACGGCCGGCAGATTGATCCGCAAAACACACGGCTTTGGCGGATGAATAAGCAACGGCTCGAAGCTGAAGTCTTGCGCGACGGCATTTTGGCCGTGAGCGGAAAGTTGAACCTGGAAATGGGCGGTCCCGGCATCAAGCCGCGCATCCGCGCCGAGCTGCTCCCCGCGAGCCAGCGCAACAAATGGCCGCAGCTCGAACAGGAAGGCCCCGAGCAGTGGCGGCGCAGCGTCTATATCTATGTGAAGCGCCAGTTGCTGATGCCGATGATGGAGCTCTTCGACGCGCCGACGACGATCGACAGTTGCGCCCAGCGCACGCCAAGCGTGGTCCCGACGCAGGCGCTCGTCTTGATGAACGATGAATTCATGGAGGATCACGCCGGCTTCCTCGCTCAGCGCGCCGGCGAGCCGCTCGCGCAAGGAGTGGCGCGCATGTACGAGCTCGCCATGTCGCATCCCGCCGGCGAAGCGCGGCTGCAACAGGCGACGGCTTTCGTGCAGGACCGCGAGCGTGCTTATAGCGAGGAGAAGTCAGATGCCGCCCGCCTGCGTGCGCTGACCGATCTCGCGCACGTGCTGCTTAATAGCAGCGAGTTTCTTTACGTCGAATAACAGCGCACGGCTTCGAGATCAAGGCGCCGACTGGAGTCGCCAGCCTGCCAGCCGATACTCCACGGTGACCACCTCGTCGCCAGACTGGACATACTGCGCCTTTCGCATTGGGATGCCACCGGTCTCCTGCGAACGCAGCTCGTTGCCGGTCTGCCGATCCAGCACCAGCAACTTCGTCGCGTGCTCGCCATGCATGCCGGCTCGGTTCATCGCCAGGATCACCCGCGTCGGCGTCAGCAGTGGATAGGGATTAAGCTCAAACGGAACCTTCCTTTGCCAGGCCAGCCGCGTCTGTTTGGCGTCGTAGGCGTAAAGCGTATAGTCGTCGGCAAAATAAACCTGATCTTCCGAGGCGATTACGTGGTGACTAAAATGGCCTTCCGCGCGGAAGCTGGAGATGACTTTCCGCTGCCGCAGATCCACCACCAGCATCGTCTTCTCCGTCTTGTCGGTTTGATAAGGTTCGTCGTATTTTTGCGCATCGGCCAGGACGAACAGCCGCTCGTGCACGACCAGGGGATTTCCCTCCACCTTGCCGCCGCAGGCGATCGCCTGCTCGATTCTCCCGGTCTGGCGATCCACGAAATAGAGATTGCCATCGACACATCCAATGATCACCCATTTTTCATAAATGCACGGCTGGGACCAAATCAAATTGCCGAGGGACGTCTTCCATTTCACTTGGCCGTCAGCCCATGTGATCGCGTATAAATTGCGATCATAAGAACCAATGAACACGAGGTCATCGGCGAAGCAGGCCGCCGACATGTTTTGATCAAGATTGGAGATCTTCCATCGTGGTTCACCCGTCCGATCGTCCAGCCCGACGAAGGAGTGAGTATAGTAAGTGCCGAAAACGACGACTTCGCCGTTCGACACCGGATTGGAAGGTTGGTAGCTGTTGCCCGTCGGAGACGTCCACGCCACCTTGCCGGTCGTCAGGTCAACCTTGGCGATCCTGCCTTCCGGCGCACCGCCACCGGTGTACACAAACCCTGCGCGATGAAACACGCTCTTCGCTTCGGGTTGATGCCCGTACTCGTTCACCGCCCACCGGCTTTCGAGAGAGTACGCGGGCTCGACCGGCGAGATGGCCGCCCAGAGGCAGCCGGCAATGGCGAGAATAACCAGCGCGATTGGCCAGACTTTACGGATTTGCATCGGGCAGAGATTAGTTTGGGCCAGCTTCATTCAAGATACCCGGTCGGGCCGGCGAAACGAGCAGAATTTCTCTTTCCGCCGCTCGACTCCATGCGGGTCCAGGCCGGAGACTGAACCATGCCTGAAATTTACGTAAGCACCGACGTGGAGACCGACGGTCCGATTCCTGGACCGCATTCGATGCTAAGTTTTGGCTCCGCAGCCTATCGGGCAGATAAGACGCTGGTGGGCACTTTCTCGGCGAACCTGGAAACTTTGCCCGAAGCCAAGGGCGAGCCGGGCACCATGGCGTGGTGGGAAACGCAGCCGGAGGCCTGGGCGGCGTCCCGGACGGATCTCCAAGCGCCCTCCGTGGCGATGCCGGCCTATGTCTCGTGGGTCGAAAGCCTGCCGGGCCGGCCGGTCTTCGTGGGCTATCCCGTCGCGTTCGATTTCCTCTTCGTTTACTGGTACATGATCCGGTTCGCCGGCCGGAGTCCGTTTTCCCACTCCGCGCTCGATATCAAGACCCTCGCGATGGCCATGCTGAAGAAGCCGTATCGCGACAGCACCAAGCGCAACATGCCGCGCCGCTGGTTCGATCCCCTGCCCCACACGCACCTCGCGCTCGACGATGCCATCGAGCAAGGCGCGCTGTTTTGCAATATGTGGCAAGAGCACCTCACCGGAGAAGGGAAGCCTCAGTAATCGGATCGCTGCGCAACCATGAGGCGAGATTCGATTCTCATCGGATGCCTTCTGAATCCAATGAGCAAAGCCCGCGTCTCTCGCGCGAGCCCGAGTTCCTGCGCGACCTCGGCGTGCCGGCGCGCACGTGCCTGAGCAGCCGCTGGACGCTGGTCCAGGGCACGAAGCTGCACAGTCGCAGCTTCAGCCGGCCGGGCGACGCTGCGCCTTTCGTGCTCATCCACGGGCTGGTGATCTCCAGCCTCTACATGATCCCGCTCGCCGAGTGCCTGGCAGAGCGTCACGAGGTCCATGCGCTCGACCTCCCGGGCTTCGGTCGCGGTGAGGCGCCGGCAAAGATCCTCTCCATCCCCGAACTGGCCGACGCGGTTGTCGGCTGGCTGGAGCAGGCCGACATTCCGCGCTGCCATCTCGTCGCCAATTCGCTCGGCTGTGAAATCGCCGCTCACGTCGCGGTGAAGGCGCCGGGCCGCGTGGCGTCCCTCGTCCTCATCGGGCCGACCCTCGATCCCCACGCGTTTGCCGTGACCATTCAGACTCTGCGCTTGATGCGCGACGCGCTGCACGAACCGCTTCGACTTTGGATGAACTGGATCTTCGACTTCTGCCGCGCGGGCGTCCGGCGAGCGCTGGGAACAGCCCGGGAAATGTTTCGCGATCACATCGAGAACCAATTGCCTCTCGTCACGGCGCCCACGCTGATTATCCGCGGCGGAATCGACCCCACCGTGCCCCAGCGCGCCGCGGAGACGATGCAGCGCCTGCTTCCCCGAGGCGGCCTCCTGGTCCTCGAAGGCCGGCCCCATTGCGTCCATTACACCGATCCGCGGACGGTCTGCCGAGCGGTGGAAGCCCATGCCGGGAGAACGAGTGCGCAGTCAATAATGACGCGCGATCAACCCCAGCGAACCAAGAAACGCATCCGTCTTAGTTAGGCACTCCTCATACAGCGCCTGGGTAAACATGAGATAACCATGCACCCCGCCTTCGTTGACAACCAATTCGCTGCGGTTGCCGGCCTTGAGCATCGCCTCGTGAAACGACTGGGCGCCCTTGAAGGGGCAAACCGTGTCGCCGGTGCCGTGAAAGGTGATCGTCGGTGGAAGGCCGGCGCGGACGTTGTGCAGGGGCGACAATTCCTTCCACCGCTCGCCGATCTTCGCATTGCCGTAGCCCTCTCGCGAGGTGTCGATCACCGGGTAAAGAAGGACGAGCGCATTCGGCACGCACGGGACCTTCGTCTCCTCGCCGGCTTCGTCGACCCCGTCGAAGATCGCCGTGGCCGCCGCCAGATGCCCGCCGGCCGAGCCGCCGCTGACGATGACCTTCCGTGGATCGACGCCCAATTCGGCGGCATGAGCTCTCACGTAGCGCACGGCGGACCGCGCATCTTTCACGCAATCGAAGACCGTCGTCTGCGTCTTCGGATTATCGAGCCGATACTGCACGCTGATCCCCACGAGGCCGAGCTTCGCATAGTGATCCGCAAAAGGATACATGCGCGTCGGTTCGCCCCCGGTCCAGCCGCCGCCATGAATCGTGGTGAAGCATGCGCGTTGATCCGTCGCTTTCCAACCCTCGGGATTGAAGA
>DASYIS010000467.1:0-4589 GCA_035997375.1 Chthoniobacteraceae bacterium | reverse complement strand
GCGGCGAGGCGCGCGGCCATCCTGACGAAGCAGCTGCTCGGGTTCAGCCGGCCGCATACGGTGGACACGCAGGTGCTCGATCTCAACGCCATCATCGAGGGGGTGCAGACGATGCTGCGCCGGGTCATCGGCGAGCACATCGATCTCCAGTGCGAGCTCGCCGGCGGCTTGCCCGGCATCTATGCCGATGAGGCGAATCTTGAACAGATCATGATGAATCTGGTTGTCAATGCGCGCGATGCCATGCCGCGCGGCGGCTCGCTCACCCTCCGCACGCGTGCCGTGGAGATCGACGCGGACCACGTCGCGAGTCACGCCCAGGCCCGCCCCGGCCGCGCGGTCGCACTGGCGCTCCGCGACACCGGCTGCGGGATGTCGCAGGAAGTGCTCGATCACATGTACGAGCCGTTCTTCACGACCAAGGAGGTCGGCCAGGGCTCCGGTCTCGGCCTGGCCACGGTGTACGGGATTGTGGCCCAGCACGAGGGCTGGATCGAAGTCGAGAGCGCGCCCGCGTGCGGGACGACCTTCACGGTTTACCTGCCCGCCAGCCGGGACATGGTCGAACCGGTGAGCGTGCCGGAAGGCGCCGAACTGCAGGGGGGCAGCGAAACCATCCTCGTCGTCGAAGATGAAGCGGCCGTTCGGAAGATCGTGACCGAGATTCTCCATGCGCAGGGTTATCGAGTCTTGCAGGCGACCGACGGCCCCGACGCGCTTTCCGTCTGGTCCGAACGCCGGTCGGACATCGACCTCGTGGTCACCGACATTGTCATGCCAAACGGCCTGGCCGGCCATGTCCTCGCCGACCGCTTGTTAGCCGACAAGAAAGATCTAAAGATCATCCTCTCCAGCGGCTACAGCGAAGACTTCGCCAACCTCGGCCGGCCGGCCGACCGCCAGTTCAGCTTCCTGCAAAAGCCCTACCGGCTGGAGGAGTTGGTCCATAAGGTGCGGGCGTGTTTGGATAACTGAGCAGTGCGCGCGCCAGAGGCGCAGCCGCCGTCGACCACGAGTGTAGAGGCGGCTCTCTGTGAGCATAGGCGAACAGGTGCCGCCTCCATTTTCTTGCGCGTCTCCCGTGCAGGCAGCGCCCAAGCAAAGTACCGGCCCAGCCTGGCTTGGAGCGTCGGTCGCGCGTGAGACGCTCAAGGAATTGGAGGCGGCACCTCTTCGCTTTGGCTCAGAGAGAGCCGCCTCTACACATGTGGGGGCTCGCGCCCTTACTTGCGCCACTGCCACGCTTCATCAAAGAACCCGGCATCGACGACCAGCCCGGGCCACTGCGCACTTGGCGGGGTGCGGAGATCGACCACTGCCCAATCCGGCAGCTTGGGCGTCTGGAGCGCATTGGTCGTATCGGCCCCCTGGCGGAAGGTGAACGATGAGTTGATGACGACGTATTTCTTCGGATTCAGCGGGTTGGGATAAATCAATATTGGCACGTGCGAACCGGCGGGATATTTCACGCCGTGCGCCTCCACCGACTCCGCGCTCCACTTGATGGGAAGCTGCCCGATGATGCGCGCGAGGACCTTGTTACTCGCCGGATCGCCCCAGAGGACGAGGTTGGCGTTCGCTATCATCTCCTCAGTCACTGCGGTGTCGTCGACCACCCGAGCGTCGCCGCGGAAGACCGTGCGCCACTGCGGAATGGCGCGCTCCATCTCCGCTTTCACCCACGCGCCGACGACGTCATTTAGCGATTTCCCGGTGGGCCGCACATAGATGAAACTGTCGGTGAAGGCGTCATCGATCGGCCCCTGCAACCCGTGACTTTTGCGCAACACCGGGGCGAGCGGCTTGATCGGAATCACGGCGCTCCAGTGGCCGGCGATCTTTCGAAAGAGCGGAGTCCACGGCTCGCCATCGCGCGAGATCGTCGCGGTGACATCCTGGCCATCGAGCAGAACATGGACGGGCTGGCCGGTCTTGAAAGGAGGAGGCAATTGGGGGAACGAGAAGCTGAGTGACGCGACATTCGACGTCGTGGCCTTGATCGTGCCGCCATCGGTAATCTCCGCCTTCACCTCCGCTCGCTTCCAGTGCTCTTCCAGTTCATTAACGTTGACCCAAGCCTGGCGATTGTATTTCAGCGTGTAAGTCACCAACGTCACCTTCGCCGGATTAGCCGGCCGCCCTTTCGCCGCGTGTTCCTCCAGCCGTCGATCGAGCTCTTTCTTCGCCTCCGGCTCGTATTTGTGTCCTGTGTTCGGGCCAATGATCCGCTCCAGCTTGAACCCCGTATCGGTCGCCGCTTTCTCCATGATGTCGGCGGATTGTTTTTGCGGATCGATCTCGCCCGAGTAGGCGATCATCGCGGTGTTCTGCAGGTTCGCCACGTAGTCGGTCGCGTTGTAGAGATGCCACAACGTCTGCTCCCACCACGGCGGCGGCTCCTTGCCCTCGGCGAAGGCTTTCGTGTAAACCTGCGTCTCCGAGAACCCCGCGCCCGGCGACGCGGCGGCCCACATCCACGCGTAGTGCGCGCCGAGGTGCCAGACCGAGGCGCCGCCCATCGAGAAGCCCGTCATTACGATGCGGCGTTGGTCGATCGGGTAAGCCGACGAGGCATGCGCGATGGACTCGAAGACATCCGTCTCGCCGGCGAATTTCGTCGCGTTGCAAAAGCGTCCGTAGGGATGCACCACGAAAGTATCCGCCGGCGTGAATTCGCCCGCGCTCCCCATGCGTCCGCTGATGAACGCCAACTCGGAATTCGTGTCGCCGCGCCCGTGATTGAAGACGTAAAGCGCGCGCGGCTTCTTGTCACCCGCCTGCCAGGTCGCGGGCACCACGATGCCGTACGGCTGTGCGGAGCCGTCGATCTTCGAACGGAATCCGCGCACGATATTGCCGGTGGCCGCGGTCCACGGCGACTCGCCGGCCTGCAAAGCCCGCGCGCGCGCCAAGCCCTCCGCGAGCAGCTTTTGTGCGTTGCCCGTTTGCTTCGGGTTGAAGAATTCGTCGTATCGCAGCGCCCAATCGACGGCCTTCAAGAAGATCTCCACATCGGGCCGCAACGGCGCATCGGCGGGGATTTTCTTCAGCTCCGCGGCGAGTTCCTGCACGCCCGCCTCGAGCTTCGTGCGCTCCTCCGCGGGGATTTCCACGCCCTTCGGCGGCACGCGTTTGGTGGCCGGCGGGACCGGCGCGGCTTGTGCGTAAGCGAAGGCCGGCGAGAGCGCCAGCGTGAGGAGCAAGATCGAGGAGAGTCGGGAGAGCGACATAGGGAGGAAGCACAAGGTTGGCTTCCGCCGGACGCTTCGGAAAGCCCGAACTCACTGCGCCATCCACCCGCCGTCGATCACGATGTCCGTGCCCGTGATGAACCCGGAATCCTCGGAGCAAAGGTAGACCGCCAGCTTCGCGATCTCTTCCGGTGTCCCGAAGCGGCCGACCGGGATCTTGGCGAGAAACTGACCGCGCAACTCGGGGTTTTGCATCAGCGGCGTATTGATCTCGGTGTCGCAAACGCCGGGACTGATTCCATTGACCGTGATCTGGTCCGCCGCCAACTCCAGCGCGAGGGCGCGATTCAAGCCAAGCAAAGCCGCTTTGCTCGCGGAGTAAGCCGTCCGGCCCGGCAGCGAGATGTGCGACATCATGGAGGTTAGATTCACGATCCGCCCGAACCCGTGTCCTTTCATGTGCGGAACGAAGGCGCGGCAAAGGAGGAAGACGCTGGTTAAGTTGGTGTCGAGCACGCTGCGCCACTCGGCCAGGGTGAAATCCGTGATCGGCTTGCGAATGTTGATCCCCGCGTTGTTGATCAAAATGTGCAGCGCTCCTCCGAACTTGTCCGCGACCGCCAACCGCAAGCGCTCGACGTCGGTTTCTTCCGCGACATCGGCGACGAAGACCTCGGCGCGACCGCCGGCGTCGCGGATTTCCCGCGCGACCTCGTGGAGCTTCGCCTCGCTGCGGGCGACAAGCGCCACGCGCGCCCCGGCCGCGGCGAGCGCCAGGGCCATCGCTTTGCCAAGGCCGCGACTGGAGCCGGTGATCAGGGCGTTTCTACTGTTTAATGAAGACATGGGAGGAAGGATCGAATGACGAATGACGAATGACGAATAGCGAGCGGCGGAGGCGCAGACAATTCGTCATTCGTCATTCGTCATTCGTCATTCGTCATTCCTCCTTTGCCACTGCGCCGCCTCTCTCCTACTCTTTCTCTCTCCCTCCCATGAATCCTCTCTCGCTCACCCGCCGCCGTTTCCTCGCCACGACCGCCGCCGCCCTGGCGGCACCGCAAATCCTGACCGCGAAGAAGTCCGATCAGCAACTGGTCATCGGCGCCGGCGAGCACAAGTACGAAGTGCAACACAACTGGCCGCAGCTCCCGGACAAGTACTCGTGGCAGACCACGCACAATGTCGCCGTCGACCACGAGGGGTTGCTCTACGTCATTCACGAGGGGCGCGAGAATCTGCCGGATCACCCGGCGATTTTCGTCTTCGATGGCGAGGGGAAATTCGTGCGCGCCTTCGGCCAGCAGTTCCAGGGCGGCGGCCACGGGCTCGAGGTGCGGACGGAAGGGAAGGAGCAGTTCCTGTGGGTGACGGCCTACCAACAGGTCAAAGCGATTG
>DASYIS010000466.1:0-19731 GCA_035997375.1 Chthoniobacteraceae bacterium | reverse complement strand
TAAACCGCGTAACGCGATTCGCCCTGTAAGGGCAAGACATGGGACGCCCCTTCAGGGCTGATTGCGTATCGGATCTTACCCAGGGCGTTGCCCTGGGCTGGCTTGTTGAAGGCCTTCGGCCAAACGGAGCCGGCGTGTCGCGATTCATGTTTACCGGTAGTCCGGCTCCTTCACCGTTTCGAGGAGCTTCCCGAGCACGTCGCGGGCTTTCAGGCCCGCCCCGGTGGCGCGGTAGCTGGTGACCACGCGGTGTTGCAAGACCGGCAGCGCCACTTCGCGCACGTCGGACGTCTCGGGCGCGGCGCGGCCGTCCATCAGGGCGAGCGCCTTGGCGCCGAGGATGAGATATTGCGAAGCGCGCGGGCCGGCGCCCCACTCGAGATAGTCTTTCGCGGCGGCGGAGGTGCTGGTCGCGGAGCGGGTCGCGCGCGCCATTTCCACGGCGTACTCGAGGACGTGATCGGAGACCGGCACCGCGCGCACGAGGCGCTGGACGTCCAGGATCTCCTCGCGCGTGACGACCGAGGCGAGCAACGGCAGATCGCCGAGCGTCGTGCGGCGGACCAGCTCCATCTCCTCGTCCTTGCCGGGGTAGTCGAGATTGAGCGAGAACATGAAGCGGTCGAGCTGCGCTTCGGGCAGCGGGTAAGTCCCCTCCTGCTCGATCGGGTTCTGCGTGGCGACGACGAGGAACGGATCGGGCAGCACGCGCGAATGGCCGGCCACGGTGACCGCGCGCTCCTGCATCGCCTCGAGCAGCGCGGATTGCGTCTTCGGCGGCGTGCGGTTGATCTCGTCGGCGAGCAGCAGGCTGGTGAAGACCGGGCCGTACTGGAACTCGAACTCCAGCCGGCCGCCCATGTCCTTCAAGAGCTCGGAGCCGATGATGTCCGCGGGCATCAGGTCGGGCGTGAACTGGATGCGCTTGAACGGCAACCCGATGACCTCCGCGAGCGATTTGACGAGCAGCGTCTTGGCCAGCCCCGGCACGCCGATGAGCAGGCAGTGGCCCTTGGCGAAGAGGCTGACGAGCAGCAGTCGCACGATCTCGTCCTGCCCGACAATCAGCTTGCGCAGTTCGGCTTTGATCCGTTCGAAGACTGCCTGGGCGAGAAGGGGGTCGGGCGATTCCATGAGCTTGCGGGTTATCGATGCCAGTGAAGTTCAGGAAACGCCATTGAAATCGGGAGGACCGGTGTGAAAGTAACCGGCCGGCGGTGCCTGCTTGTTAGCCCGACTTCCGCAATTCGACAGCCAAAATCACTACCCTGGCCGCGAATGGCGGCGGCACCGCGAGTGGTTCGAGCGCAGCGCGCTGGGCGACCTGCTCGGCGGGGATTACCGGCTGGGCGCCGCCCACGCCGAGGCCGGCCAGTGCGGGCGCGCGGTCGTCCTCACTCTCCCCGAGCTTCCGGTCAAAGCTCCGGTGAAAACCGCCGGCCAGACGAAGACGACGAAGAAAGCGACGAAGACGAAGCGGTCCAAAACCGACGTGGTCACCTTCACCTTCGCGCTCGAGCGCAAACAACGGCGGCAGATGTACCGACGGGAAGGCCGCGATCTCTTGCGCAGCAACCTGACGGAGACCCCGCCGCGCTCTGGCAACACATTACCCAGGGAGCGGACTTCACGGTCCCCACTCCCCTCGGCCACCGCGACGGTGATCGTTTCTTTGTGGACATCCAACCCCACGAAGAGGATCGGTTTACCCATGCGTCTGTCGGTTGATGAATTTTTCACGCGTGAGCATCGCGCGCGCTTCGGCGCCTGCGTCTTTGCCGGCGCTACCCGGACGCCCGTCCGGGCAACCCGCGGCTCCGCTTTCACGGCCGGCAAACGCACTTTCTTTTTGACCGAGGCGGGTGGCTTTACAGAGGGCACACAGCCATTAGGTCCAGGCGTTGCTACCCGCCTCGTGAGAACTGCGCTTCAATCTCTTCTCTTCTCGGCGTTCGTTCTGTCAGCGAACGGCGTTGAGCCAGCGAAGGCGCCAGAGGCGCTCGTCGCCGACTTCGAGGCCGGACGTTTCCTTCCCGGCCCGATTAACCGCACCGGTTGGACGATGGAGACTTCGACGGGAGGTTCCTATCACCGCGCTGATCTCAACCGGCAGGCGCAGGAACTCGCGGGCCACGGGATCAAGGCTTTTCCGACGGCTTTCGCCCTGCTCGATCATCGTGAGATGTATATGCGCTATATCGGCGTCAAGACTTTGCAGAGCATCACCATGCTCAGCCCCGACTGGTTTTTTTTCGGCACGCCCGGCACGCCCTTCAACGGCAAAACCACCTGGTCGGACGAGGCCAAACGTCAATGGAAGGAATGGTATGACAAGCAACCGAAATAGAAGGCCCGCGACGCCTAACCAGGCGCCGCAGCGAACTGCTCCGGGTGTCACGCCGGCTGCTGCCGACCATCCCGCCGCCTGTGCCCATCCTGCCCTCAGCCTCCTTCGCCCGCAGCCGGCGCGCCGCCCTCCGCGGTTGCTGAGCTTGGGGTCGTCAGGCGTTGCCAGCCGTCCCGCGTGAATGAACACGAAACCATCCGCAGTGATGCTGCAATCTATGCCGCACTGCACAGACAAGTCGAGGCGACGCTTCAGCACCGAGACGAGAGTCCCCACGCACGATGGGGCTGGGAGCAGGCTTGCCGCCAGTTTCACCGGTTCGACGCCCCGATGCTTGCACTCGTTACCCGCGAAGGCAGGGCACGCATCCGCGCCGGAGACCCCGAGTTCGTGGAGCGTGCCATCTGTTACCTTGAGGTTGACCCATATCACTTCCGCTCCGGCTACAACAAGTCCACTCTCATTCGCTGCCTCAAGGGACTTTCACTCAGCCCCCCACAGCAGATGCGTTTGCGCGGCGCCGTCTATCATGCTCTCGACGGCCACGACCGTTGCGAGATTCGTGACTTTTGGCGGCTCGCTTCCCGTCTCCAGACACCGGAGTTTATCGAGCGCGTTACGGAGCGACTCGCTTCACCGGAGGTTCGTATTCAGAGGCGAGCACGTCAGCTTCTCGACTACCTTGAGCACTTCAACCGAAGCGACCGCAACGCCTGACCAGGCGCCGCTCACGCTATCCTTTTATGACGACTCTCTCGGCCCAGCAAGCAGACATCACCACCCTGACCGTGGATGCCATTGTCAACGCCGCCAATTCATCGTTGCTTGGCGGCGGTGGCGTGGACGGCGCGATCCACGCCGCCGCCGGCCCCGAGTTACTTCACGAGTGCAGATCGCTCCGCGGCTGCAAGACCGGCGACGCGAAGCTCACTCGGGGCTACGGGCTCCCCGCCAAGTTCATCATTCACACCGTTGGTCCAGTCTGGAAAGGTGGTTCACGTGGAGAGGCCGATTTGTTGGCATCCTGTTATCGGCGTTCGCTGGAGTTGGCGGCAGCGCGCGCCCTGGCTTCGATCGCGTTTCCAGCCATCAGCACCGGCGTCTTTGGCTTTCCCGGCCGGCCGGCCGCCGAGATTGCCATTGCTACCGCAAGAGCGTTCACTCAGTCACAGACGTCGCTGCGAGAGGTCATCTTTTGCTGCTACTCATCGAGTGACTACCGACTTTATGCCGAGCTTCTTTCCAACAGCCGCAATGCCTAACCCGGCGCAGCGAACACGCCTCCGCGTCACGGCACCTGCTTCCGCCGCCGCCTTTCCACCCACAGATGCCGCGCCGCTCCGGCGTGTCGCTGAGCTTGCGGGCGTTAGGCCACTTCACCCACTGACATGAACATCGCTGTTCCTATCGCACTCACTATTGCGGTAATGATCACCGTTCTCTGCTGGCTTTGGCTATGGTTCATGATCGCACGCCGAGCCAAGTGGGATTCGATCGTGGATAGAGAGAATGCTTTCTGGGTGAGACTCGGCGTTTCGGCCTCGCTGGCCGAGACGGTGAAGCGATTGGAGAAGGGCGTTTACGAGAAGGTTCTCGTTGGAACTGCGGCGGTCATCGGTACGCTCGTATCGGCAGCCCTTTGCGTATTGATGATCGTGAGAAAATGAAGGCGTGGCCTAGCCAAGCGCGGCCGCGAACCACTCCGGGCGTCACAGCCTGTGCTCAAACCAACCAACCGGCCCACCGCACCACATGACAGCACCCTCACCAAACCACCACCCCCAACCGCCTTCGCCCGTGCAGGCTGCGCCGCCCTCCGCCGTCGCTGGGCTTGGAGTCGGCAGGCGACTTGCCGTGCGCTATCTCGTCTTAGCCCTCATTCTTTTCTTCGTGCGGCTGCTTGGCACGGCTTGTCATGCCGATGTTCCGGCGACCGAGTTCTTTGCCATCGACACCACCCGACTCGCGAAGCTTGCTCCGACAGATGCAGCGCTGGACTCCCTGTCTTCAGTTGAGCTTTCCGAAGTCAGCATCGCCCACGGTTGGTATGGCGATGGCTTGGCGATGCGGTTTCTGACCTCGACATTTCGCATCGACGCGCGCTTCGGCGGCAGTGCCAGCCCTCGCGCCAAGGCTTCCTCGATTACCTACCACATCGACGCCAGCAACGACCAAACGAGTTGGAGTCTCTTGTCCGAGCAGGGCGTCGCAACCAAACATGGCAAGCAGTTCATAACCGAGAACTGGCGAACGAAACCAATCGCAGTCATTCTTCGCTTCCTGGACCTCAAGAAATGAACCGAACGTCGCCCAACCAAGCGCTGCAGAGAACGGCTCCGTGCGTCACGGCGCCCGCTTCGACCGGCGCCTTTCCGCTCCCCATCCAGGCGCCGCGCCGCCCCGCAGTCGCTGAGCGTGCGGTCGTTAGGCGCTGCTAGCTAGCCGTCTTCCATGGACGAAGCCGCAATGAGGTTGCCGCAGATCGATGCTCATCCGCAGCGTCGCGTTCGATTCCGCAGCCGATTGCTAATCTACTTCGCGCTGTGGCTACTCGCAGCATTGGCATTTCAGATCTTTCTACAGCCTCAGGGCCTCACCGAGACGCACCTTACACCGATTCAGCAGCGCATCAGTTGGCCGCTCTACACTCCATTCATGTCTGTCGTCGGTTTGGCGCAGGCAGTCACTTGGCCGGACTTCCCAAAGGCGCTTGCAGTCTTTGTCGCAGCCGTTTGTTTCGCGCTCCACGCGATCCTTGCGCTAGCATGCGCCCGCCGCAGTTGGTATATTGCCCTTGCTGCCGCCAAGCATTGCTCCTCGCCACCGCGGTCATCTACTTTGTCCTTCAGTCCCAACTCTCAAGTGGCGGATGAACGGCTCTCTCCCAACACCTCAAAACAACGCTTATGCCCAACGGCCATGACAAGAATTGGATTCGACTTTGTGCCGCCATCGATGGCTTTCGGGCCCGTTATGGCACCTGGCCCGTTCGGGTCCGGCTCTTCCGCCGATCGCTCGAGGATCTTCAGAACCATCTTTTTCACCCCTGAAGCATTTGCGCGTATTACAACCAAGGTCGCCTTGGTCGCCGACGAAGCCGCGATGGTGGCCGAGGACGATGCGGGGCGCAGCTACGACTACGGCCAGGAAGGATCTCCCGCAACGCGTCCCGAGCTTCGCGCCGCCGATTGGCTCGGTGAGCGTCCCAAAAGCGAGGAGGACTTTTACGATGAATCCCTTTGAACCGGAAGCGCCCAAGCGGACGGCAGCGAACGACTGCCGGGCGCTTGCTCCAGAGCGAAGTTGAGGATACAAATGGGTATGACTCAGCTTCTCGAACGCGCTTTTGCTGCGGCGTCCAAGCTTCCAAATCCGGAGCAGGACGCCTTCGCTTCGCTCCTCCTCGCCGAACTGGATTCAGACCGGCGCTGGACGGAGGCATTTGCCGCCACCCAAGACCAACTCTCCGTTCTGGCCGAGGAGGCACTCCGCGAGTTCGAGGCGGGCGAGACTCAACCGATGGACTTGGAGCGTGACTTCCCGAACCACTAAGCGATTTCGGAAGCTCCTTTCCGATCTTCCGCCCCATGTCCGGAAGCAAGCTTACGAGGCCTACCGCACTTGGGTCAGCGATCCTTGGCACGCGAGTCTCCAGTTCAAGCAAATCCACGCCACCAAGCCGATTTTCTCGGCGCGCATCGGCCTCGACTGGCGCGCTGTCTGTGTCCGCACCGGCGATACGGCCTTGTGGTATTTCATCGGTTCGCACGCAGACTACGATCGACTCATTAAGACCCTATGAACTGTCTGCCTAACAAGGTGCTCCAGCGGATCGGCGCGCCGGTCGCGTCCGCGTTGAGCCTCCGATCGCCGGACGTTGCACGCGCATCCCGTAAATGAGCGAGTCAACCACCGGTAAAGAATTCTCCACCGATCCGTCGCTGCGCGCCAGGCAGGTCGCGATGCTTGTCTCGAAATTGCTGCTTGTAATCTGTGTCTCATACGTTGTTACGCGCCTCGCGGCGGGTGGTCTCCTGCTGCCGATGCCGATTTATCTGTTTTTGATTGCACTCGTGCTTCCGACGGTGCTCTGCCTTGGCCGCACCGCTTGGGGGAACGCGATCCGTTTCAACGAAGACGGGATCGAATTTCTACGCCAAGGGAGGACGATTCAGCATATTCCGAGAGCGTCCATCCAATCCGTGCGGCCCAAAAGCAATTCCATCACTTTGCGCTACACGGCGGATGCCGCCTCCAAGATGAAGGTGATCGGGAATGAGGGTTTTTCCAAGGCGGCCTGGCAGGACTTGTGTGATTACTTCGAAAATTACTCAGCGGCCTCGAGGTCAGGCGACCGATAGCTTAAGCTTCTTCGCCGGCGAGGATGTTCGGAAGTTGTTCGCCCGGCAAAATCCTGCACCTGCCGCAAGACGGCCAACGGATCATGCTTGCTCATAAACCGGCAAAGCGGAACGGAGCACGTCGGCCCGAAAATATTTACTCAAGGAAGCCGGAGTGTGCAGATCGACGCGGCGACGGAACTGGACCGACAACTCGTCTTGCTGGCGAAAGAGCATCAGGCCTGGGTGCCGGCCGGGCAGGTATTCGACGAGCACGTCGACGTCGCTGTCCGGAGTGAGTCGGCGCGGGCGACCGAGCCGAAGAGCGACAGCCTGCGAATGCCACGTTCCCGGCAGAAGGCGGCAATTTCTCCCTCATCAATCGTGATGGGCAGGTTGGCGACCATGGTGAAGAGAGCTTGTGGCAGGTGAAAAGCGATTGCAACCGCTGCTTTCGCCGAGGGGAGGGGCGCCCCGGCACGCTCCCGGTCGGATTGTCTCATGGTCCGATTGTCTGATTGTCTTCCCATTCTCCCTGCCAGACCCTTTCCTACACCCATGCCTCGCCCCGACGGACGCCTTGCCGATCAACTTCGCCCGCTTTCTTTCACTCCCGGTTTTGCCCCGCACGCGACCGGGTCGGTCCTCGCTTGCTTCGGCGACACGCGCGTCATTTGCAGCGCGATGATCGAGGAATCCGTCCCGCGCTGGATGAAAGAGCAGCAGGTGAAAGGCGGCTGGCTGACGGCGGAGTACTCGATGCTCCCGTACTCCACGCTCCAGCGCAAACAACGCGACAGCGCGAAGGGCCGGCTCGATGGCCGCAGCGTGGAGATCCAGCGGCTCATCGGGCGCTCACTGCGGGCGGTGGTCGACCTCGGGGCGCTCGGGCCGCGCACGCTCTGCATCGATTGCGACGTGCTCCAGGCCGATGGCGGCACGCGCACCGCCTCGATCACCGGCGCCTGCATCGCCACCGTCCTCGCGTGCCGCCGGCTGGTCGAGGAGGGGAAGCTGAAGACGCTGCCGATCCTGAAGCTCGTCGCGGCGGTCAGTGTCGGCGTGGCCGGCGGCGAGCCGGTGCTCGATCTCAACTACGTCGAAGACAAGGACGCGAGTGTCGACATGAACCTCGTGATGACGGAGGAGGGGCAGTTCGTGGAGGTCCAAGGTTCGGGCGAGGAGAGCACCTTCACCGACGCGGAGTTCGCGGCCATGCTCGCGCTCGGCCGCGCGGGGATCGCCTCGCTCGTCACCGCGCAGCGAGCGGTGTTGGGGATGTAGGGGGCGCCCCCGCGCTTCGGCATTGCTTCCCCGCGCCGGCGACGCAATGGTCCCTCCCTCACACATGCGTCGCAAATTACGTAAGAACGTTGGCATCATCGGGCTCGGCATCGTCGGGTCGCGCGCGGCGGCGGGGCTCCGCGCGGCGGGGTTCCACTGTTTCGTCTGGAATCGCTCGCCCAAGCCGGTCCCGAATTTCCTTGGCTCGCCGGCGGAGGTGGCGGCTTCGTGCGAAGTCATCCAGCTCTTCGTGGCCGATGCGGCGGCGGTGATGGAGGTGCTGACGGCGATGGAGTCGAAGCTCACGCCGGCGCACATCGTCATTTGCTCCGCGACCATCGGGCCGGAGTCGACGCTGGAGGCGGCGAAGTTCGTCGAGGACAAGGGGGCGCGCTTTCTCGATGCGCCGTTCACCGGGAGCAAGCTGGCCGCCGAGCGCCGCGAACTCGTCTATTACGTGGGCGGCGACGACGGGACTTTTCTCCCGGTGAAGCCGATGCTGGAGGCGACGAGCAAGACGATCGTCCGAACCGGCGGGGTGGGGGACGCGGCGCTGATCAAGGTGGTGACGAACCAGATCGCGGCGGTGAGCATTCAGGTGCTGGCGGAGGCGCTCGCGATCGTGCGCAAGGCGGGCGTGCCGCCGGAGGTCTTCGCGGCGGCGCTCGAGCACAACGCGGCCCGGTCCGGCACGATGGACCTGAAGCTGCCAAAGATGCTGAGCGGCGATTACGAGCCGCATTTTTCGCTGAAGCACATGTTCAAGGACGTGCAGCTCGCGATTCACTTGGCGAACTCGATGAACCTCGACACGCCGACCGCGGCCGTGACGGCCGGCGTGCTCTTTGGCGCGATCAAGCGCGGCTGGGGCGACCTCGATTTCGCCTCGCTCTACCGGCTCTACAGCGACGACGGGAAAAACGCGCCGAGCCTGCCGGAAGGCGCGCCGCCGGAGTCGCCGTACGACGATGCCACCGTCCCGATCCCCGGTGCGCCGGTCGAACCGACCGTCGCCGAGAGCGCCCCGCCGGCCGCCGGCGAGCCTGTCGAACCGCCGCCGAACGAGGCGCCCAAGCCGCCGGCCGACGAAAAGCCGCCGGCGACGCCTGCGGAAAATCACGAGCCGCCTCCGCCGCCTGCGCCGGCACCGCCCGAGGAGCACCGGCTACCGCAGCCGCAGGAATCCAACGCCGGCTCGACCTCGCACTGGCCTTGAGCGCCGAGGCGTACCAGCACTTTCGCGCGCACGGCGGCGTCTTCGACCTCTCGCGCCGCACCAAGCTACGCCTGACCGGCGCCGACCGGATCCGCTATCTCAACGGCCAGGTCACCGCGAACGTGACGAAGCTCGGCGCGGAGGCCGCGCTCCCCGCGTGCGTGACGACGGCAAAGGGCAAACTGAGCGCCGAGGTCTGCATCGCCGCCGGGGCCGGGGACTCCATTCTCGTCGACGCCGACGAAGTCCTCCGCGAGTCGCTCCCGGCGCGCCTGGAGCGTTACATCGTCGCGGACGACGTCACCTTGGAGGACGTCACCGACACGTACGCGCTTTTCCATTTCCTGCTCCCGCCGTCCGCCGACGAGGCCTTCGCGGCGGCGATGCCCCAAGTGCCCGTGGCCACCGTCCGCCGCGCGCATCGCTACGGCAGGCCCGGGTGGGACATGTGGCTGGAACACAAGGCCGGGGCGACCGGGTTTTTCGGCATCTCAGAGCAACCCAACGGTCCGCGCCAGCTCCCGCCGGACCTCGCCGAGTCGATCCGCATCGAGGCCGGCATCCCGCGCTGGGGCTATGAGTTGCGCGAAGACACCCTGCCGCCCGAGGCCGGGCTCGACGGCACGCACGTCGACTACGCCAAGGGCTGCTACATCGGCCAGGAAGTCATCTCGCGCATCAAGAGCGTCGGCCACGTCAATCGCCGGCTCACCGGCTTCCTCTCCACCGGCGGCGAGCCGCTCCAGGCCGGCTGGTCCGTGTTTGCGCCGGGCGATTCGGTGAAGCCCATCGGCGAACTGACGAGCGCGGCGTGGAGTTTTGCCCTCGCCAAGCCCGTCGCGCTTGGGTACCTCAGACGCGGCTCGCCCTCGGGCGCGCTGCTCGCCCGCCCGGCCGAGGGCGGCCCGCCGCCCGTCGAAGTCACCCCGGCCGAGCTGCCCCTCGCCGTCCATTTCCAGTCATGAAACTCCCGCTCCTCACCGCTTCCCTGTTCCTCGTCAGCCTCGCCATCGCGCGCGCGGAGGACACGGCCCTTCTGCAAATCTACATCAAGGGAACCCACGAGACGCTTCCGGTCGCCCTGTCGTTTTACGAAGGCGACGCGCCGAACACCGTCGAGAACTTCAAGAAGCTCGCGAAGAAAGGCTTCTACGAGGGGTGCCTTTTTCACCGCGCCTTCCCGCACACCCTCGTGCAGGCCGGCGACCCGTACAGCAAGCACGGCGACCGCAGCAAAGTCGGCACCGGCGGACCCGGCTACACCCTGCTTCCCGAGATCCGCCACCGGCACGGCGTCGGCGACGTCGCCATGGCCCGCCTCCCCGACAAGCTCAACCCGACCCGCGTCAGCAACGGCAGCCAGTTCTTCGTCTGCCTCGCCCCGCTGGCGGAGTACGACGGCAAATACACCGTCTTCGCCCACGTCCTCTACGGCATGGATACCCTCGAGCGCATCTCCGAGATGCCCGTCGACAGCAACGATTTCCCGACCGACCGCGTCTCCATCAAGAGCGTGAAAATCTTCCCCCGCGAGCTGCTCCCGCCCGCCCCCGTCCCCGGCGCGAAGCAACCGAAGCGCCCGTGGTGGAAGCTGTGGGGCTCCTCCTCCCCCGCCCAGCCGGCCGCGGCGCCGGCGACCACCACCACGGCTCCGGCCGAGCATCCCCGGCACGGTGGGCGCCACGGCGCGGCGACGCAACCACTGTAGCCCCGGCAAGGGCGCAAGAGCCCGCGCGAAAACTTTCCGAAAGGCTTGCGTCCCGCCGGGCGAGACCGTATATCCCACCTCCCCTCAGCAATTCGACACGGGTAGATACCGAAGTGGCCAAACGGGGCGGACTGTAAATCCGCTGGCTTACGCCTTCGTTGGTTCGAATCCAACTCTGCCCACTCTCTCTGTAAAAGAGGGGGTTTCACCGGCGACCGCAACGCGGTCGAACTTGCCGAATTCACGGTCCTCTTCTACGGTCGAGGCAATGAGCGAGCCCAAAAGCCCGGAAGTTTTCGTGAAGGGCGATCCAGAGGAAGGAACGAAGAACAGCGAAACTCGCCGCGTGCCGCTGATTGCCGAGGCCCGCACCCTCTTCGAGAAAATGCGCTCGGATCGCGAGTCGGAGCCGGCAAGCTCCAAAGTCTTCGTGGTGAACGAGTGCCAGCACTCCATGGACGCGGCCGCAGAGAAAATCGGAATGGCGCGGATCACCCATCACGACCTCCGGCACTTCTTTGCCACCATCTGCATTGAAAGCCGCGTGGACATCCCCACGGTCTCTCGTTGGCTCGGCCACAAGGATGGTGGCGCGCTCGCAATGCGGACCGACGGGCATCTGCGCCGTGAGCACAGCCTAGCTAGCTCAAGCGCAGAAAGTTTCGTTCGCGCCCACCGCAGCGGCGGACGGATAGGCAGCGGCTGCAGCCGTGCTCCGCGCGAAGGAAACCTGAAACAGTCAGTTATCTGCGGGAGGTTGAATAGAGCCGCCGAAGTTCGAGGATAGGACTGTCGAGTTGGCCGTTGATTGATGAGTAAAGAGCGAGGCCAAAAACCCATTCGCCGCCGGTGGCCGAGGGGTGGTTGGCGGACTCCCACGCGCCGATGGCAGCGATGATTTGCGGCACCGTATTCGCGCCGTCGTAAGGATAGCGCGGTCGGAATTTGACGGGGAGGTAAGTGACCAGCGGTGTGGTGGCATCGCCGCCGAGTTCGTAGCCGTAAAGAATGGCGCAACTGATGTTTCCATGGGTCGCGTCGTGGTTGAAAATCGTGCTGAAGACGGCGGCGAGGGGATTGGTGGCGGGATCGGTGGTCCAGGGCCCGATGGCGAAACGCGTGTCGCTACCCAAGAGCGGCGTGAGCGGATCGGCGAAGGAAAGGACGGGTGTTTGGTAGACGAAGCCGGCGCGGGTGGGCGGCATGCCGGGGACGAGTTGGGCGTTGCGAACGACCTGGATCTGGGCGTCGGCGGACTGGTAGCTGCCGATGGGGAGGCTGGCGAAGGTGGCTTGATACTTGAGCAGACCGAAGGCGGGGATGAGGTCGCTGGGGAAGGGGTAGAGGTTGGTGCCGTCGGGTTGCACCGTGCCGCCGCCCAAATCGCTGGGCTGGCCGTCGGGCCCAAAGACCTCGAGCGAAGGCCAGCCGACGGCGCCGTCGGCGTGGTCGCGGCGCAATTGAAGTGTTTGGTAATAGCGTTGTCCAGTCGAGCCGAGGGTCTGGAGAGTGGCGGTGAATTTGTAGATTTCCGGCACGGGGCCGGTGGCGGCTTGAAGGTTGACGAGCGGGTTCGCGGTGGGCTTCCAGTGCGCGGCCCAGCGATTCGCGACGTTTCGTACGAGCGTGGCGAAGGTGGCGATGGCATTGGTGACTGTTAATGAAACGGGGTTGCCCGCGGACGCGGGCAGAGCCTGGAGCATCGACCACAGAGTCGGTGCCACTGTGATGTATTGGGCGAGATGGCCGAAGAGATCGTCGGTAACGCTGAAGGCGGCAGAAAGGCGCGGGGCCTGATTGAACTCGACTTGCAACTTGATTTGATCGACGGCCATCGATTGGTGCTGAAACGTGACCATGTAGTTCCAGAGCACAGCCTGGGAGTAGGCGGTGGTTTGCGGAAAGGTTGGCTGGCACGATTGCCCCAGCAGAGCCGGCAGCGGCGGATACGCGCGCAAGGGGAGGGGAGCCTCCAAGGAGCCGAGGGCAAAAGTGACGCCGACAGGCGGCGGCGTGAACGGCAGGACGAAACGGAGCCAGTCGGACGTGTCGTAGCCATCGACGACGGGCGCGACCCGAAATTCGATTTCGTTAACCGGGTAGGTGAGATCGAGCCGGACGGACCTGCGCTGGCCGGCCTCGCTGATCGTGAGTGGGAAATTGACGAAGGTGGGATGGCCGGCGGGCGTGGTGGCCAGTGAGATCTTGGCGTTGCCGACCGTGGCGAGGCGCTGCTCGGTGCCGGTAGGACTCGGGAGTTGTCCCGGGCCGGAGAGCCGGGTGGTGTCCGTGGTCCATGGCGAAGTGACTTCGGCCTGATACTGGACGATCACGCCCGTGGAGTAGCCTTGGGACAAGTTTCCGAGCAATTGCTGGCGCAGCGTCTCCACGGCTGAAGCCCAGTCGGCGGGGGACGGATCTTGCCGCGCGGGATCCGGCTGGCCGAGGTCGTAAACATAGTCGAGGCCGGTGGCGATGGCGGCGGCGAGGGTTTTCTTGGCGCAGAGGACGATGTCGAGCTGGTCCCGCCGTTCAGTTTGATAGAGCGGGGCCACGTAGGCGGCGGAGAGGAAGAGTTCGATGTCGCTGAGCAGCCGGCGTACCCACGTTTCGAGGTCGATGCCCTGGAAATCAATAGTGACCTCGGTGGTGCCAAGCGTGCCGTTGGATTGGAGCGGCTGAATGGGCACGCCGGCGCGCGAGACGAGGCTGTTTTGGAGCGGGCGGAGTGCGAAGAACTGGGGAATTTCTCGTGTCTGGTTTGGGGCGGGTCCCGGGACGGTGACGCCCGGGGTGAGGTTGACTTTGGCGATGAAATTCTGGCCGAAGGCGACGGCCCAGAGATCCGCAGGGTCGGCGGTTTGCTCATCGGAGAGCACCTTGCCGGTGGCCACGCGGAGCTGGGGAATCGCAGTTTGGAGATCGAGGGCGAATTGCTGAAGCGCGAGTGTCTGTTGGGGGTTGGCGGTCGAAGTTCCGGGTGAGCGCGGAATCGGAGGCACCGAGGATTGATTGAGAACGGCGGCTCCGGGTGCGGCGGCGGTGCCACGGAAAGGTTCAGCCACCAGAGACAACTCGCGCGCAATCTGAACCCAGGCGTGCAGGGCGAAAATAGTGTCGGGGAATTGCCAGCCCGCCGGCTGATCGCCGATGGGATGGCCCAACTGTGCGGCGGGCGGCGCGAGCAGGAGTCGCGCGTTCGGCGAGAAGAGCTGCGCCTGGGGATTGGCCGCGACGATTTGTTCCGTGCTGAGGGCGATGCCGGTTTGTGCGAAGCGCCAGGCGAGGGAGATGAGCGTATCGGTGGCGCCGGTGGTGATGCTGTAGGTCTGCTGTGTGCCGTCCGATTTCGTTTCCGTGAACGAGAGCGGCACGCCGGAGGCGACGAGACCGGTGAGGCTGCGGTTGGCGCCGACGAGCGCGGCAAGCTCATCCAGATTGTAGAGCTGGGCAACTTGTGGCGCGGTGAAACCGGTCGTGCCGCTGCCGGCGCTCGCAGGCAGTTGCGCGGGCGGACAGAGCAGCAGCGCGCCGCCGGCGAGGCAGTCGGCCTGCGTCGCGATGGCGTTGACCAGGTCCTCGATCGCGACCGGAGGCGTGAACAGCGCGCAAGCGGTGGCGAACGACGCGCCCCGGGACGGCGTGGGTGCGCCTTGGCGTCCGTCAACCGTGAGCGTGAGATTGCCGGCGATGACGCGGGGCAAAGCGCCGTTGGCGATGGCGAGCGCGATGGCGGGGGTGGCTTGAGCCGGGTCGGCGTTGAGGAAGAGCGCGGCGATCTCGGCGAGCTTGGCGTGGGGCGGGATGCGATAGGGAATGCGCAGCGCCGCCGGGGCCGCGGACAGGTTCGTCTGGCCGGGCACGACGAGGTATTCCGAATCCGGCGCTGGGACGGGAATCGGCGCGAGCGCGACGTCCTGATTGTAGCGGAGCAGTTGCGCGGGCGAGAGGGCGTAGATACTGGCTACGCGGCCGAGTGGCTCGTCGAACACAGCGTTCGCGGAAAGACGTTTGATGAAAAACGCTGCGCCCGCGGGGAAGAGATCGATCGCCGCCGTGTTGAGTGGGGCGAGTTGGGTGAGCGTGTTGTGGCTGCCGTTTTTGGCGAGCGTGTCACCGTCTTGAATGAGGTAGCGGTCCACTTGGAGGACCGCGCCGGCGCGGAACATGCCCGGAAGGCTGGCATTAGCGCCAGCGACGGCGATTGCGTCGCACGGAATGCCTTCCTGAGTTAGCGTGGCGGCGATGTCGTCGAGGGAGACATCCGGATGGTCCTCGTGGACTTTGATTGGAACGTCGTTGTAGGTGAAAACGAAGTCCTTCCGAAGGATGCCCGGCGTGCCGAGGGCCACGGGCGCGCTGTTGGCGCGGACGAGGCTCGCGACGGTGATGCCGAGCTGGGCAGCGAGCGCGGCGAGGGTGGGCGGTTGCTGCGGCGGAAGGGGATCGGCGGGGACGGTGAAGGTAGTCGGATCGATCACCAACTCGCTCCCGGGCCGCAGCGGCAGCCCGGTGTTCTCCGGGTCGGCGAGCAGCGCGGAGGAGCTGCTGCCCGCTGGACAGAGGGTGGCGACGGTGTCGCCGGTGGCGAAGAGCGCGTATTGCGGGAGTGCGAAATCCGACTGGGCCGGCGGATTCGCGGAGGGAGGAGCGAAGAGCCGTGAAAGTCGGACGGAGGAATTCGCCAGGGCGAGCTGATCGAATCCGACGCCGCAACTGGCGGAAATCGCGGCCAGAGTGGTGGGCTGAGTTGGAGAAACCGTGGCGATGGCGTCGGTGAGTTGCGTGACGCTCTTAAGCCATGCGCAGGCTGCGGCGGCAAAATCCTGCAGCGCAAAGGTAAGGCTGGGAGCTTGCAGCGTGAGCGGTGATCCGCCGGTCGGCTGCTGCAGGCTGGTGAGCAACGACACCGCAACGTCGGACTGCATGATCTGGTAGTAGATCCGCGCGAAGCTCTGGAGCTGATCCGAGGCGGCGGCGATGGCTGCGGAACCGCGCTGGCTCGGGCCGGGCAGATGGCTGGACGCCTGGAGTGAAACGCGGACGGTGAGCTGCGCGCCGGTCAGGCCGGCCGCGGCGGCGGTGATGTGAAAACAGGAGGTGGTGGCCGGCCACGCGCCGAGACCCACCAGCGGGTCGGTGTAACCATAAAGGATGGCGACGGGATTCGGCCCGCCGGTTCCCGGGCCGCCCGTCGAGAGTGAGGTGTTGCCGAAGACATCCTGGAAACGGAGGGCCACGGAGACCGTGGGCATTACGAAATTGCCAGGGGAGCTCGCGGCGTTGATGCCCGCGTAAGGATCGTCTTGCGGCGCGGGAAGTCCGGTGACGTTGGGCAGCCCGTGCGTCTGGGCGTAGCGGGAGATGGGGACGACCTGGAACACGTCCCACGCCGGCTGGCCGCCGGCTTTTTGCGGGCCCACGGGCATGCCGTCGTTGCTGCCGTCGAAGAGCGTGTCGCCGACCAATTGGTAACCGAGCAGGCTGTAGAGCTGGCGCGCGGAGATTTGTTTGTCGATCGGCTGCGGGTTGACGGGCGGCGGCGTGAGCTGGAGTGCGAACGCCACATTGCCGGGCGCCACGGTGGACTGGCGGGCTGTCTCGCTTTGATCGGCGACCTGGGCGAAGAGCGTATTGGTGCTGGCGTCGATGGAGTCGCCGACCAGCGCGCAATTGTTGAAGGGGTGCAGCACGCGAGCGGGCGTCGTGCTCTGGATCTGGGAGCCCAGGAGGACGAGCAGCGTAAGCTGGCCGGCGCCGTTGGGGCCAAAGAGGGAGTCGGGCAGCGGCGAGTCATCTTGAGCGGTGTATTCGAGCCAGTAGCCGCCGCCGCCGATGACGCTGCATTCCCAAAGCAGGGTGAGGAAGCGCGCGCTGTCGCCGAGGTTCGCGTAGTATTCGCCGGAGGTCGGCAGAGTGTCGGCGAGAGCGAACCGCGCCTGGGCGGCGGCGCCGCTGTGCGTCTCGGTGGAGAGATTGGTCTTGATGATGTAGGTGAGCGCCTGATGCGGAGGGGTGGAGGCGAGGCCGTTGGGCAGGCCGCTGCTCGCGGGGAGTTGATAGAGCAGGTGCAGCGCGGCGGTGTCGGAGGAGCCCGTGCCGGTCAGGTACTGCCAGAGATCGAGCAGGACCTGGCGGCCGTCGGTATCGGCGCCGAACAGCTCGCAGGTCTTTGGCTGGCCCTCAATGCGGCGCACGGTGATCGGCACCTGCGTGGCCCAGGCGTAGCGCGCGAGGGGCGCCGGCGTGGCGCGCGGGCCCAACTGCGTGTCGACGCGGAACAGTGCGAAGTCGCTCGTGGGATGAGCGAGCGCGGCGGCGAGCAGGTTTCCCGTGAAAGGCCAGAGGCCGGGCATGCCGGTCTGCGGGACGGGCGCATGGCCAGGGTTGGGCAGCGGCACCACTTCCGTCGTCTGCCAGAGGATGCGCTGGGCCAGATCGTGCCGCACGGCCACGTCGCGATATTGTGGCGCGGGCGCGGGGCCCTGGAGGAAGACCTGGTTCAGGATGCCGGCGGGGTAGTTGGCGCGGAGGTCGTCGTTCGAGAGCGTGAAGTCGAGCTGGCTGACCGGATCGGTCAGCGCGGCGACGGCGCGCGCGCCGGTGCGGAGCGGCAATTCGGGATTGAGGGCGAGTGCTTCGACCGTGAGTTGCTGTGGGTGCGTGCTGGCAGAGTCGTAGAGCTGGATCCACGGCGGCGTGGGCGGGGTCGTGGCCGGGATCGTGACCGAGAGGCTGAGGCGTGGCGCGACGAGCGTGGTCACGACGAGCGGCGCGCTGGGCGGGGAGGTGTTGCCGTCGGCATCACGCGCGCACACCGACATCAGATAAGGCGTCGCGGATTGGAGCGAGCTGACGGGCAAGCTGGTGCTGGCGGTGGTGCCGAGATTCGCGCCGTTGGCGAAGACGACGTAACTGGTCGCGGGAACGCCGCCCGCGGGCGCCGTCCACGAAAGCGTGAAGCCGCTCGTGGAGATCGCGCTGGCGACGAGTGTCGTGGGCGGATTCGGTCCGGTGCCGGTGGGAGCGGCGGTGCCGGGCGTGGTGATGACGAGCGGGGCGCTGGGGACCGACGTGTTGCCGGCGGGATCGCGCGCGGAAATCGTGACCAGATACGGAGTCGCGGGCTGAAGCGAACCGGCGACGTAGCTGAGATTGCTCGTGTGGCCGACGCTCGCGCCGTTCACGGAGACGAGATAAGCGCTGACGGTATCACCCACCGGCGCCTGCCACGCGACGGTGAAGCCGCTGGCGCCGATGGCGCTCGAAGTGAGTCCGGTCGGAGGGTTGGGGTTCGGCGCGGGGCCAGCGAGTTGCTGGCCGACGAGGTCGACGAGGCCGGTCATCGGTCCGGTGGCGTGGTAATGATTGTCGCGGCCGAGCTGCGGCGCGGGCAGTCGCAGACCGTGCAAGAGGAAGCGCGAGACCTGGCCAGCTATGTTGGCGGACTGCGTGCAGATCGTCGCGGTGACGACATCGCTGAGGCTGGCCGACCACGGATGCGGCACCGTGAGCCAGTGGGGTGGATCGGTGGGGTCTTGCGGCGGCCAGGCCGCCAGCAGGCCGGTCACGCCGCTCAGTTGCCCACCCAGGTCTTCGAGGGAAAGATCGTAGAGCTGCGCGAAGGAACCGAGGGATTGGCCAGCCTGGGTCGTGGCGTGGCAATCGGGGACGACCACCGGCGTGAGCGGGGCGAGGATCGCGGCGTTTTCGACGAGAGCGCCGAAGGAGGCGGCGACGGAAAGGAATTGGCCCGGATGCGCGGGATCGGGCAACTGCAGCGGGAGTCGCGTGGCGATGGCGCCGAGCGTTTCGTTGTCGATGACCAGCGTACTCTGCGCGGGAAGCGCGACTTGAGCGAATGGGCCGCTACCCGGGTTGAGCGCCGTCAGGCTCACGAGGTAGGCGGCGAAATCGGCGTTGGCGGTGGGATTTTGGGCGAGTGCAAAAAGCGTGGCGACGTCCCAGATGGTGTCGCCGGGCTGGGTCGTCCACGGGAGCGGATCTTTTAGCGAGCCGTAGGCGCTGGGGATTTTGGCGGGAGCAGGCAGGACTTGCTGGGTCGCTTGATTGAGATCGGCGATCGCCTGGGCATACCATTCGACGAGCCCGGAACCGTCGCTGGCGGGAGTGAGTTGGAGATTGTGCGCGCCCTTGAGCCGGACGAAGAAGAACGCAGCGACAACGGGGAGGCCGAGATTGCCGGTGTTCGCGTATCGTGCAGCGGGAACCGGGAAGGTCGCGCCCGGCAACAGGAGGAGCCGCGCATCGAGCAAGGCGGAAGTTTGCAGCCACCCATCGAGATCGGCGCCGAATTTCCCCGCGATCGACTGAAGCGTCTCACCGGCGCCGATGGGGTGCGTGATGTTGCCGAGGTCAAGCGCCAGGCCCACGGTGAGCGGCCACGAGGGATTCGCGGCGGCGATCCCCTGAGGCGTGGTGCCGAGTTGCACGGGAATGACCTGACCGGCCGTGGCCTCGCTGAGCGTCGTCGCAAGCGTGGGGTTGAGCAGCGCGAGCTCCGTTTCCGAGAGAGCGTAGAAATGCGCGACCTGGTCGAGCGTATCGCCGGCACCTACCGTGTAATTGTCGGTGACGGACTGGAAACGCTGGCGGATGCCGTCGAGCGTCTCGGTGCCGGCGATGGCGACCGGGAAGTTGGCGATGACCGTCCCGGCGGCCTGGACGGCGGCCTTGGCGAGCAGGAGAAAATAGTCGCGGAAAACGAAGCTGGCCATCGACTCGGCGGCGGCGTCCGCGACGAGTTGGGTCGTGTGCAGGCCGGCCTCGGTGGGGTTCGGGTCGAGTTGCTTGAAATACTCGCGGATCTCGGACT
>DASYIS010000465.1:0-13038 GCA_035997375.1 Chthoniobacteraceae bacterium | reverse complement strand
GTCCCAGATGTGCTCGGGCTGATACGGCCGCGTCCCCGGGCCGCCCATTTTCAGGGAGAGCGTGCCGCTCGCCGCGAGGGCGTAGTCGCGGACCATCTCGGCATCCATGCGGAAGCGCGGGCCGCGCGAGAGGAGGCGGTTTTGCGGGTCTTTCTCCAGCTTCTCCGGCGTGAGCGTCGCCGCCTGCCGGTAGGTCGCCGAGGTGAGCATGAGGGTGAAGAATTGCTTCACGTCCCAGCCCGACTCGCGGAACTCCACGGCCAGCCAGTCGAGCAGCTCCTGGTTCGACGGCGCCTCGCCCTGCGCGCCGAAATCCTCCGCGGTCCGCACCAGCCCGGTGCCGAACAGCTCCTGCCAGAAACGGTTCACCGTCACGCGCGCGGTGAGGGGATTCTCCGGCGCGACGAGCCAGCGCGCGAGGCCGAGCCGGTTCTTGGGCGCATCGGCCGGCATGGCATGCAGCGCGCTGAAGCCCGCGGGCGTGACTTTTTCGCCCTCCTTGTCGTACGCGCCGCGCATGAGGATGTTCGCCATCGCTTCGCCGGGCTTCTCTTCCTGGATGTGCGAGACGGTCGCGCGCTCGCGGATCGCCAGGTCCTCCTGCTCGAGCTCCTCGATGCGAAACGCGCGCTCGATGGACGGGCCGTCGAGATTGTCCACGTAGAAGCTCAGCAGCGACGCCGTCTGCGCGGGCGTGCGCTTGCCGGGGGCGACGGCAAAGGCGGCGCGCAGGGCCTGCTCATCCGGCAGCGAACGCGCCTCGCCGGTGCTCAGCTCGCGCAGCCAGACGCGCACGTCCTGCACCTGGCCGTCCTTGAATTGCGATTTCGTCTCGCGCTGGCCGATGCGCAGCGGGACATCGGCGCGCACCGAGCCCTGGAGGTCTTTCCCGGTCGCCACCACGGGCTGGATCTTGCCATCGACGAAGAGGCGAAAGCCGGCCGACGAACCCGAGCCATCATACGTGACCAGCACGTGCTGCCACTTGCCGGGGCGCGCGGTGAGCGCCTTCGAGATCACCTTCAACGCACCGGCGGGCTGCGCCGTCGCGAGCTGCGCGCCGAACTTCCCACCTTGCACGAACAGCTCCCAGCCTTGCAGCCCTTTGCGGTCGTCCATGCGCGCCACGATCGCGCCCTCCTTGAAAGTGGCCCCCGGCACATTGACCCACGCGCCGACCGAGAACGGCTGGTTGCGATCGAAGCCCGCGAGATCGCCGAGGTCGAAGTGCGCGAAATTGTTGAAAGCCGGCGCGCGCCCGAGCTTGCCCCCGTCGCGCCATTCGATGGGGCCGGTCGCCTTGAACGTGGCGGCCTCTTCGTGGCTCTCGCCATACACGTCCACTCCACTGCCTTCCGCGAGCGGGAGGTGCACCTCCAATTCCGCGGAGCTGATTTCCACCTGCTCGGGCTTGGCCGTCGCCATCCATTGCTCGAAGTCCTTCGCCGCCGCGCTGCGCCGCTCGGCGAGCGCCGCCTTTTCCGCCGCCATGGCTGTGGGGAGTTCCGCGAAACGCTTTTCATCTGCTGCAGCGGGCAGATAGAGCACCGGCTTGGTGTCCTTCACGTTCCCGTCTTTCGCGGGCTGCGTCGTGTTCCGGAAAAAGGCCGCCATCGAGTAGAAATCCTTCTGCGTGATCGGATCGAACTTGTGGTCGTGGCACGCCGCGCAATTGGCCGTCAGCCCGAGCCAGACCCACGAGGTAGTCGTCACGCGATCGTTCGCGTAAATCGCGAGCAACTCCTCATCGATCGTCCCGCCCTCGCTCGTCGTCGGGTTGCAGCGATGAAAGCCGGTGGCGAGCAACTGCTCTCGCGTGGGATTCGGCAACAGGTCGCCGGCGATCTGCTCGACCGTGAATTGATCGAAAGCCTGGTTGCGATTGAAGGCCGCGATCACCCAATCGCGGTAGGGCCACATCTCGCGGTAGTTGTCGATATGGATGCCGTGCGTGTCCGCATAGCGCGCCGCATCGAGCCAGTAGCGGCCGCGATGCTCGCCGTACTGCGGCGTGTCCATGAGCCGGGCGACCAGCTTTTCGTAAGCATCCGGCGCGGTGTCGTTCACAAACGCCTCGACCTCCTCCGGCTTCGGCGGCAGGCCGGTCAGATCGAGCGAGACGCGCCGCGCCAGCGTGCGGCGATCGGCCTCGGGCGCGGGCTTCAGGCCGGCCTTGTCGAGCCGGGCGAGGATGAACGCATCGATCGGATTGCGCACCCACGCCTGGTCCTTCACCGTGGGCAAGGCCGCGCGTTTCGGCACCTCGAAGGACCAGTGCCGCTCATACTTCGCACCCTGCTCGATCCAGCGCTTGATCGTCTCCTTCTCCGCCGCGCTCAACGTCTTGTGCGACTTCGGCGGCGGCATGATCTCCTGCTTGTCGCTGCTGATGATCCGCAGCCAGGCATCGCTCTTCTGCAAATCCCCCGGCACAATCGCCCGCACGCCGTCGAGCTCCGCCGTCGCGCCTTCCGGGGTGTCCAGCCGCCGATCGGCCTTCCGCTGCTTCGGGTCGAACCCGTGGCAGAAGTAGCACTTGTCCGAGAGGATCGGCCGCACGTCGCGATTGAAGGAAAGCGTCTCCGCCGCCTGCGCCCGGGTGGCGAGCAGGACGGCGGCAAAGAAGGTCGCGACGGAAGGGGAACAGCGGGGAATCATCGTGGAGATGGAGTTGACCGCGGAACCTAACCGTTTATTGCCGATTTAACAGAGCCCGAATTCGGGAGTTTTCGTTGGCCGGCTCCAAGTCACCGCGAACCGCGGGCGAGACTTCCCGCGGCTCACGGGCGCCGCCAGATCCATGCAGAAGAGTCAAGACATCGGGGCGATCTTGCTGGAACATGGAGCGATCTATGCGCTGCCACCGCTTCGCGATTCTCGCTGCCTTGCTCATGAGCCTCTCTCCCGGGCCCGCGAAGGCGGAGGCAGATTTGGAGACGCTGCGCAGCCAGGCCGCCGGCGGCAATGCGAAGTCGCAGTGGGAGCTCGCCGCTCGTTATCGAGATGGCGTGGGCGTGCCCAAGGATGAGGCGGAGGCCTTGCAGTGGGCGCATCGGGCGGCGGATGGCGGGCAGGTGGAGGCGATGGATTTCGTCGGCTCCGTTTATCTCCGCGGCAGCCTCATCAAGCGCAATCCCGTGATCGCCCTGGGCTATTTCAAAGCGGCGGCGGAGCAATCGGCGCAGGCGGCTTTCAACCTGGGCCAGTGCTACTTCGGTGCGCAGGGGACGGAGCAGAATATCCCGAAGGCGCTCGAGTATTGGCAGAAGGCGGCGGCGGCCGGCCACGGCCGGGCTGCGGCGACGGCGGCGCAGGCCTGGCTCTCGGGTGAAGGAGTCGCGCCCGATCCCGCGCTGGCCCGCCGGCTCGCCGAACGGGCGGCGGAATTGAACGAGCCCGCCGGCCTCGTGCTTCTGGGGGAAATGCAGTTCCAAGCCGGGGAGCTGGACGCGGCGAAAGCCAACTGGACCAAGGCCTCGAAACTCCGACCCACCGGGCCCACCGGGCATCCTGCGCAACCTTCCGCCAACGCCTCCGCCCAACAGGGAGCCGACCTTCTGAAGCTCATCGACTACCGGCTGCGCCCGAGCGAGCCGGGCAGGTTTGCCTTCGTGAAAATGCCGCACATTCACCAGGGCTACAACAACTGCGGCTCGACGGCTTGCGCCACCTTCGCCCGCTTTCAAGGCAGCACCATCGGCGGATGGGACTTCAAGCGCCTCTGCCCCTCGCCGCTCGGCACCGGCACCGACTGGGGCCACCTCCTGGAGGCCTCGAACAAGATCGGCCAGAAGTGGAAACTCATCACCTTTACGCCCGACGACGCGGGTTTCGGGGAAGCCACCGCCTTTCTGAAGGGCGAGCTCGATGCCGGGCGGCCCGTGGTCGTCGATTTCAAATACATCGGACCGCAATACCCCGGTGGCAGTGCGGGTCACACGCTGAACGTTTGTGGTTACCTCGCGGAGGAGAATCTTTACGTCCTCTGCAATCCCGCGGTCACCACCCCCGGCCTGCAACTCATCACGGCCTCCGATCTCAAGAATTTCTGGCGTTCCGACCACTACGGCGCCCTGTCGAAAGGCATTCTGTCCCGGCCGGCCTTCGCCATCGAAAGACCTTGATTCCTTCCCGTTCGTTCTCGTTCTCGTATTACCCCCCGTATTCGAGGACGAGAACGAGAACGAGAACGAACCACCTCCGCTTTTCCAAGCCCAACCCCACAACCTCCGAACCATGAAACCGACGCGCCTTCTCTTCGCTCTCCTCTCCCTCCTCGCGCTCGCCTGGCCGGCCTCGGCCAAGCCGTTGCAAGTCTACATCCTCGCCGGCCAGTCGAACATGCAGGGCCACGCGAAGGTGAGCACCTTTGAGCACATCGGCATGGACCCGGCGACGAAGCCGATGCTGGCGGAAATGACGGGCCCGGATGGCAAACCGAAGGTCTGCGACCGCGTGTGGATTTCGTCCATCGGCTGCGCGGAGGGTGATGCCGAGCAGACGGGCAAACTCACGGCGGGCTTTGGCGCGGGCCAGGGCGGGCCGAAGATCGGGCCGGAGTTCACGTTCGGCCTCTACATGCAGAAGTTCACGGATGCGCCCATCCTGCTCATCAAGACCTCGTGGGGCGGCAAGAGCCTGAACACGGACTTTCGCCCGCCGAGCGCCGGCCCGTATGTTTTCAATGAAACCCAGCTCGCCGACTTGCAGAAGAAGGGCAAAGACCTCGCGGCCCTCAAGGCGGAGAAGGAAAAGGCGACCGGCGTGAATTACCGGCTCATGATCGAGCACGTGAAAAAAGTGCTCGTCAACCTCAAGCGCGTGGTGCCGGAGTACGACGCGAAGCAGGGCTATGAGCTGGCGGGCTTCGCGTGGCTGCAAGGCTGGAACGACATGGTCGACTCCGGCACCTACCCGAATCGCGACAAAGCCGGCGGCTATGACGCCTACAGCACGGTGCTGGCGGACTTCATCCGCGATGTGCGCAAGGACTTGAACGCGCCGAAACTCCCCTTCGTCATCGGTGTGATCGGCGTCGGCGGACCCACCGCCGAGTACGGTCCCGACCAGCAGCGCTACAAAGCGACGCACGACAACTTCCGCGCCGCCATGGCCGCGCCGGCGCAGTTGCCGGAGTTCAAGGGCAACGTCGCCGCACTGCTGACCGAGAGGTATTGGGATCAGGAACTCACCGTCGCGAAGGCGAAGGACACGGCCATCCAGCAGCAGGCCAAGAAGCTCGCCGCCGACGGCAAACTGCCGCCCGCCGAGCAAAAAGCGGCGCTGGAGAAACTCCGGACTGAGGGCCTCACCGAGCGCGAGCGGCTGATCCTGGAGAAGGGCATTTCCAACCTTGAGTTTCACTATCTCGGTTCGGCCAAAATTCTCGGCGGCATCGGCAAAGGGTTTGCGGAAACGATGGCGGAACTCAAGCAACTCAAGCCGAGCAAATGATGAAGACGTTCCTCGTGGCGCTCGCGTTCGCCGCCGTTCTCGCCGCGCCCGGTGCCGCCCTCGCCACGGGCAAGGAAGTGGTGGTGCCGAATCCCGATTTCACCAAGGGCGGCACCGTGTCCAATGACAAGGACGCGCCGCACGACTGGACGCTGGGGCCGACCGGCGCGCGCGGGTGGATTTTCACGAACAACGGCCACTCGGCCGAAGCTCGCCAAATTCTCGTGACCGCGGTCGCCAAGGGTTCGCCGGCCGCGGCGGTGCTGAGCACGGGCGATGTCATTCTCGGGGTGGACGGAAAGAGCTTCTCCGGCGATGCGCGCATTCAGCTTGCCAATGCCATCGGGGCGGCGGAGTCGGAGAAGGGTGGGGGAAAGCTGCGGCTGCTGCGCTGGCGCGCGGGGAAAACCGAGGAGGCGGTGGTGCCGCTGCCGGTGCTCGGCAGTTACAGCGCCACCGCGCCGTACGATTGCCCGAAGTCGAAGCGCATCGTCGAGCTCGGCTGCCAGTCGCTCGCGCGGCGCATGGGCGCGCCGGATTACGCGAAAGGGATGAACGCGATTCCGCGCTCGCTCAATGCGCTCGCCTTGCTGGCCGGCGGAAACAAGGAGTATCTCCCGCTGGTCAAAACCGAGGCGCGCTGGGCGGCGGAGTATTCGACGGAGAACTTCGCGACGTGGATGTATGGCTACGTCCTCACGTTCCTCGGCGAATATGTCATGGCGACCGGCGACCAGTCCGTCATGCCTGGACTCAAGCGGCTCGCCCTGGCGTCGGCGCATGGCCAGAGCGCCGTCGGCACCTGGGGCCACGACTTCGCCATGCCGAGCGGGAATCTGAATGGCTACGGCTGCATGAACCAGCCCGGCCTCAGTCTCTGCATCGGCATGGAGCTGGCCCGCGAGGCCGGCGTGCAGGATCCGGCGCTCGACGCCGCCATCGCCAAATCGACGAGCTTCATGCGCTGGTACGTGAACAAGGGCGCGGTGCCGTACGGCGACCACCTGCCGTATCCAGGGCACGAGGACAATGGCAAGTGCTCGAGCGCGGCGGTGCTCTACGATCTGCTCGGCGACCGCGAGGCGGCGGAGTTTTTCGCGAAGATGGCCACCGCGGCTTACAGCGAGCGCGAGCGCGGGCACACCGGCAATTACTTCAATGTGCTCTGGGCGCTCCCCGGCGTGGCGCGCCTCGGTCCGCTGGCCACCGGCGCTTACCTGAAAGAGCAGGCGTGGTATTACGATCTGGCCCGCGGGTGGGACGCGAGCTTCCTCTATCAAGGCTCGCCGGTCGGCGAGGAGGAGCATCACAAATACACGGGCTGGGATTGCTCGGGCAGCTATCTGCTGGCGTATGAGCTGCCGCTGAAAAGCCTCTGCCTCACCGGTCGCAAACCCTTCTCCGTGCCGGCCTACAATGCGGCGCAAGTCGAGGCGGTCATCGCCGCCGGCCGCGACTACCCTTACAAGAATGCGGAGAATCCCTACGACCGGCGCACGCCCGAGCAACTGCTCGCCGGCCTCTCCAGTTGGTCGCCCTCGGTGCGCCTGCGTTCCTCCTCCGCGCTGGCGAAGAAGCAGGGGAACTTTCTCCCCGCCGTGCTGAAGCTGCTCGCCGGCGACAATCGCGACGCCCGCTACGGAGCCTGCGAAGCGCTCGGCGCGCTCGGCCCGCGCGCCGATGCCGCAGCGCCGCAACTGCGCGCCTTGCTCAAGGACCCGGACCCCTGGCTGCAATGCCGCGCCGCCGAAGCGCTGCCGAATCTCGGCGCCGAGGCGCGCAAAGAGAGCGTGAGCGATCTGCTCGCCATGACACTGCGGCCGAATCCCGCCGACCCGCGCCGCATGGCCCAGCGCTCCGCGGCCGTCGCGCTCTTCTCGCCTTACCCCGGTCACCGCGAACCCAAAAGCATCCTCGCCGAATCGCTCGCCGGCGTTGACCGCAAGCAGCTCTATCCCGCCATTCAATCGCTCCTGCAAAACCAGGACAGCGTCGCCCGGAGCTCCGTGCGAACCGTCTTCAACGAGCTGGACGACAATGACCTCGCGCGACTGCTGCCCGCCATCGCCGCATCGATTGAGCGCCTTGCGCCCAGCAACGAAATGTTTGGCGACGGCATCCGCCTTGCCGGCCTCGACCTCCTTTCGCGGCTCCACATCCGCGAAGGCCTGCCCCTTTGCGTCAGCGTCATCGAACCCGGCCGCTGGGGACTCTACCAGCGCGTCAACAAAATCGCCGAATACCTCCCGCGCTACGGCACCCTTGCCAAGCCCGTCCTGCCGCAACTGCGCGAAATCCGCGCGCAACTCGCCGCCGTCGGGAAGGCGAAAAGCGAGCAAACGGCCCAGCTGGACAAAATCATCGCCGCCATTGAAACCAGCACCGCCGCGCCGACGCTGGTCAGCCTCGCGGAATTCAAGGCTCGGCCTGCGGGCAAATGAAATGCCGGGGATCGCGGCGCCTGAGCGGTCAGCGACAGGCCAAGGAGTGGCGTTCGTCCCGGCGCCGACCCATGCCGACCCTTACGCGTGGAGATTCGTCTGCATCCATCCGAGACTGGCGCGGTTGTTCGCCTCTTCCTCCGCCAGGATCTGCGCCGTCGGTTTTCCGCTCACGCTGGGCGGCGCTTGTTTGGGTGGGTTGGCTTGCACCCATTGCATCGTGGCGTCCAGCCGCCGCGCTTTGCGCTCGGGGAAGGTGACGAAGTAGCCGTCGGTGAGGCAGGGGACGCGTAGCGGATCGCGCGTCGCCATTTCGAGATTGAACACGAGGCGCGGGTTCGCCTTCACCAGCGTGGCGATGATGCGCGGCAGATCGAGTGCGCCGGTTCCGAGCGGCACTTCGCTGAGCAGAAAGCCACTGTCGCTCCGCTGCACGGCCATGTCCTTGAAATGCACGCTCATGGCGAAAGGCGCGAGCGTCGCCATGGCCTCGTAGGGGTCCTCGCACAGCGCGAGGTTGTTGCCGGTGTCCACGAGCGCGCCCACCCACTCGCTGCCGAGCCGGCGCAAGTGCGCGGCGAACTCATCGGCCGTATGGTCCTTGTGATTCTCGATCGCCACCTTCAGCCCGTGCCGTCGCGCGACGGGCTCCATGAGCGCCAGCGTTTTTTCCACCTGCGCCTCGAAACGCCGGAAGTCGTCCAGTGACTTGAAGACCTCGTAGCGCCGTTCGCCCATGAACACCGCCCGCGCCACGCCGGCCCCTGCTTCGCGCGCGAGCCGCACCTCGGTCTCAAACGCGGCGAGGTCGGCTTCGGTCTTGGGCAGGCGCACGTCCGCCTCGTAGTAGCCGCCGCTCTCCTCGACCAGCGCCCGCATCTGCCGGGCGACCGCCGCCTCCGTGCTGCGAAGCCCCGTCTGGACGCCCTCCGCCCCGAGCTCGCGCGCGTAGCGGTAAAACGTGAGCGCGTCGGTGAACTTCACGCCCTCGGCCTTCGCATTCACCGCCTTCCAATGCTGATGACAGGAGAAGCTGCAAATGCCAATGCGCGCCTTCGCCGCGCCGGCCGCGGCGAGCAGCGCGCGCGCGGCCGCGAGTGCGGGCAGGGTGGTGAGGAAGGTGCGGCGGTTCATGGAAGGAGCGTCTGAACGCGCCGGAGGAACTCTAACTTCCACCTCGGCGGAGCCCGGCGACGAGTTGGTCGAAAGTGATCATCACTGTCGGATCCGCGTCGGCCTCGCGCACGCGGCTCAGCACCTTTTCATCCGAGACCGAATACACTGGCGTCTCCAAGCCGTGCAGGAGCTGGGAAGCGAGCGACGCACGCTCCTCTTCCGAGAGCTTCGAGGCTTCGGCCGCAATCTCTTCGAGTTTCATACCTCCTCCGGTCGAGGAATCCGGAGCTTGCGGGGGAGCTTCGTTTCGGCGCGGTTGTGCTCCGGGTCGTAAAGATGTTTGAGCGAGCCGGCGGGGAATACTTCGCCCTCTTTCTCCCACGATTCGCGCAACGCGGCCCGGACGACTTCACTGGCGTTGTTATACCGCCCGGTGCCGATGGGTTGCTTGACGAAGTCCTCCCAAGGGTTCGTGAGCGCAACGTTCATGATGACATCTATTGGCATGGGCGGACGGGAAGGTCAATCGCGCGGAGCGCGCGCAGGACCTACTCCTTTTCCCTCGCGCGGGTCATTTACCTGTGGGAGCATTGAACGAACGCCTCCCGCTGAAATGGCTAAACTATTGCCACTGCTCACCGCCGCCGCCATGATCGGGGTCGTTGGCGGGGTCGTCTTGTGGCTCATCGTAGCGCGCGAAGGCGTGGTGCCGGAGGCCGGCCGCGCTCCTATTCCGGCGGACTACCCAGGTGAGTCGCGGTCGAGCGACAGCTCCAGCGGCCCGGCAACAAAGTCCGCGGGACCGTCCGTCGGATCGGTCGTGGAAGCTCTCATCGCTCCGTCGCAGAACGGCACCTCACCCGCCCCAACTCCCTCCGAGGCGACCTTTTCGCCCACAGTCGCCGATCCCGTCGAGCCGACTGATGCAGCCCGGGGGAGTGCGCCAGTCCCGCCGCCTTTCGGCAAAGCGCCACTGCCCCAAGCGGCCGGCGGCATCGACGCCGCCCTCACTTTCGCCCTGGAGGCGGCCGATCCTTACGTGAAGGAAGGCTTTACGGTCCGCGAAGACTACTGGGGCGGCGATCTCCCGGTCAAGCAGCCGAGAGCCATCGTTCACCAGTTGTTCAAGGGAAACAATTACTGGTTCTGGATGGGCACCGCCCAGGACGGCGCGAAGATCGCGGTGCATGTCTACGACAGCGACGGTCGCTTGGTGGAGGCGGAGTCCTGGCAGAAGCCGCACAAGGCTGCGGCCATGATCGTGCCGAAGAAGACGGGCACCTATTATATGATCGTGGAGGTGGAAAGATCGCCGGAGGAGCGTACGCCCTGGGCGATGGTGTATGGCTTTCGGTAACGCGAAGCGCGTCGGCGAAGGGAGGATCAGGAGTAAGAGCAAGAGTACGATTAAGATCGTGCCTCCTCACACCATGATGTCCTTCACCACCCGCCCGAACACATCAGTCAGCCGGAAATCGCGGCCGGCGTAGCGGTAGGTTAGCTTCTCGTGATCGAGTCCCATCAGGTGCAGGATGCTGGCGTGGAGATCGTGGACGTGGACGGGGTTTTCCACGGCGTTCATCCCGAATTCATCGGTGGCGCCGTAGGCCAGGCCGCCGCGCACGCCGCCGCCCGCGAGCAGCGTGGAGAAGCCGGTGTGGTGGTGATCGCGGCCCGCCTTCGTCGGCTCCTTGCCATCGGTCTGCGAGTACGGGGTGCGCCCGAATTCGCCGCCCAGCACGACGAGCGTGTCGTCGAGCATCCCGCGCTGCTTGAGATCGGCGATGAGCGCGGCGGCCGCCTGGTCGGCATCGGCGCAGAGCTTCGGGTGCTGCGTGTTGTGATTGCTGTGCGTGTCCCACGGCTGCGTGCCGGTCGCCGTGTAGTAGACCGTGACGCAGCGGACGCCATCCTCCAGCAGCCGCCGCGCGAGCAGGCAGGAGCGGGCAAAGGGCGACGTGCCGTATTGCGCGCGGACGACCTCGGTCTCGAGGCTGATGTCGAAGGTCTTCATCGCCTCGCGCTGCATCTGGAATGCCGTCTCCATCGCGCGGATCTGCCCCTCGAGCTCGAGGTCGCCGTTGCGCGCCGCGAGGTGGCGCTGGTTGAGCTTCGCCAGCAGGTCGAGCTCCTCGCGCTGCTCGTCACGGGTCACGCGCGGATTGCGGATATCGGCGATGAGCTTCTCCACCTGCATGTCCGCGGTCAGCACGCTGGTCGCCTGGTATTCCGCGGGGAGGAAGCCGTTGCTCCAGAGCGCCGGCCCGACGACGATCTGGTTGCTCGGCCGCAGCACGATGTAGCCCGGCAGGTTTTCATTCGCCGTGCCGAGCCCGTAGAGCAGCCACGAGCCGAGCGAAGGGCGGATCGGCTGGAGATTCCCCGTGTGCATCGCGAGCAGCGCCGGCTCGTGATTCGGCACATCCGTGTGCATCGAGCGCATGATGCAGCAGTCGTCGATGACCCCGGCGAGCTTCGGCAGCGACTCGCTCACCTCCAGCCCGCTCTGCCCATGCTGCGCAAAGGCAAACGGCGACGGCATGAACCCGGTCCCCTTGTTCTTGTTGTAAAGCTTCCCGGTCGGCTGCTGCCCCTCGTACTGCTTCAGCGCCGGCTTCGGGTCGAACGTATCGACATGCGACGGCCCGCCATTGAGAAAGAGAAACACCACCCGCTTCGCGCGCGGCGCGAAGTGCGGCAGCTTCGGCGCCGCCAGCGCCCCCTCCGCCGAGCGCGCCCCCGCAAAGGCGGCGAGCCCGAGCAGCCCAAAGCCGCCGCACATCCGCTGCAGCATCTGGCGGCGGGTGAGGGGGGAGGGAAGATGGGAAAGGTCAGGCCACATGGAGGAGTTTCATGGGAGATGAGGACGAAGCGGGCAAAATCTTAGGGAGCCGCTGGTGGCGCGCAAGCCAGGCCAGCATCTGTTCACGACCGCCGGACGTCGTTGCCAGGCTCAACCTCAACGACAACTATCTCTCCGACGCCCTGGCCGCGCAGGGCAACCACCGATAGCGCGAAAGCGCCGCAGGATCTCCTCCGCAGCAAGCCTGTCACTCGTGGCTGCTTGGCATCCACTTGCGTTGCGCCGCTCAGCACCAACTCAACTGTCCTCTCCACACAGCTCGCCGTCGGGGCGACGATTCCGCCTTCGTTCAATTAGCGGAGTCCACTCTCTGTTCTTGAAGACTCCGCGGCACCACAGCGCCGTGATCGTCATCGTTGGAGTGTTGTATGGGAACACAACCAAGCCCTCGGCTCGACTATCACCCAACGCTCGCCTTTCCGCTGCTTCTGGAGATTTCCTTTCGTCGAGCATTAGTGCACGCCCGACCTCGTCCAAAAACTCCCTCAGCTCACGACGCCGGGGAATATCTACCGGCGCCTCGTCTCCAGAAAGCAACCTTTGGTTTGCGTGTAGAGTCTTGCCTACTTCCATAAACACTTTGCTGGGATCGATGGTGAGGTACTCCTTGAATAGCTTGCTCACTATCTCTTCCACGCCCTCAGGACCGACGCCAAAAACCAAAGAGATTGGGATCGTTCGCAGCTTATCCTGGGCAGCCGCAGGAAGCGGATCGACGTGTTTCTCGCCCAAGTTGACCCCTTCCGGAAGCTCCACTCCCAGCCAGTCAGCAAATACGTTGAGCACTTGATGACCGCTGTTAACATTGTCATCAAAAAATATGACGTGATCAGACGTTTTAAGCGTAGCGGCTTGCAGAGGTGCGATTGTTGGACCTATCGCCTGGATCTCAGGATCGGGATGGTGTTTAAGTTCATACAGTAGATGTGAGGCGCTATCGGTCATGTTTCCGATCGGAACAATGGCAACGCGCTTAACTCCTTGGGCCCGTAGTTCTTTGAAGTGCTTCACGACTAGGGAAGCCACAGTTCGAGGCTCGATCATCTCCGTGTTCTCCAACAAGCAGAGAACGGCATCCTGTAATTTTTCAGGGAATTGCATCACAAAGGCACGCACAGTAGCAGCTGTTACGCGGTCGCCTTTGAAGGATTGGAACGCGATCAA
>DASYIS010000464.1:0-13324 GCA_035997375.1 Chthoniobacteraceae bacterium | reverse complement strand
CGGCACGCTCAACATCGTCACCACGAAGTTCTCCGGTGACGGCCTGACCGAGCTCGGTGGCATCGGCATCAGCGGCGCGGGGGCGATCACGATCAATGCCGGCACTTCCAACCTGCGCGGCGACATTCGCGTCGAGAACGCACTGCTGGCACTCACCATCCGCGACGTGCTCAACGACGCCACCACCACGCAGCCGCAATTGATCCACGCGGGCGGCACCGCGAGCTCCGCGACCAGCATCACCGGCCATTCGTTCGACGGGGTCGAGCTAGAGATCGGTGGCGCCTTGAAAACCTTGAAGGTCGCTTCGTTCACCTCCACGCACCCGAACACCGAGCCCGCGCGCATCACCGCTGAAGGCTTCGGCACCCTGACCGCCACCGGCGATGCGGCGAACAATCTCACGGGCGCCCTCGCGGCCCGGTTGACGAACCGAAACACGCTGCACTCTCCGATGGCTCTGACCAGCCTCACCGCCGACATGCTCAGTGACACTTGGGATCTCGCGGGCTCGGTCGGTTCCGTTACGGTCAAGCAAGCGACCTCCAACTGGGTCCTCGGCCCCAGCGGACCCGGGACCGTCAATTTCCAGGGCGTCACGGCAACGGGAAATCTGTCGCTCGCGGACGAGAGTGCCAGCTCGCTCTTTGTCACCGGCTCCATCGCCGCGCTCAAAGCGACGCAGGTGTTCGGCTTGGGCATCACCGCGAAATCGCTCGGCATCTTCTCGGCCGTGGCCGATCCCACGAAAATCGGGGAGTTTGGCAACGTCAGCGGTCTCTTCATGACCCTGACGGGCAATCAAGCCGGCATGGCCCTCAAGTCGCTCTCCGTGGCGGCTTCATTCAGCAACTCGAACCTCCATTTCCTCGATGGCAACGTGGGCACTTTCACGGTTGCGCGGGATCTCGTCGGCTGTTTCATCACCGCCGATGCCACCACGGCTGGCGGACGGTTCAATACGCTCACGATCGGTCACTGGAACAACAACGACCTGGATGCCAAATCGGTCGGGACGCTGAAAGTCATCGGCAACGCCGTCGCCGGTGAATTCGGCGATCTCATCGACAGCAACCTCACCCTCCGCGGCAACATGGCTGGCCTCGGCATCGGCACGTTTTCCGTCACCGGAGAGCTCGACACGGTGAACGTCCTGGTGCGCAGCGGCGGCATCGCCAGCTTCACCGCCGGCCGGGGCGTCACCGACAGCAGCCTCACTCTGCTCGATGCCGCGCTCGGCAACGTGAAGACGGTCAGCGCGGCCGCCTGGTCCAACACCGATCTCATGGCCCGCACGATCGGCACGCTCAAGGTGACCGGAGCGGCGCAGGTCGTGCCCGCCAGCCCGCTCCTCGTCGGCGACCTGGCGGACAGCTTGATCCTGGCGTTTGTCGACAACGGAACCACGCCGGCCATCGGCACCCTCTCGGTCGCCGGCGGCGTGAGCGCCAGCATCGTCACCGCGCGCCATGGGATCACGACGCTCACCGTCGGACGGAGCTTGGACAGCAGTTCGATCGTCGCGGACGACGTCGTCGCGGGACAACTGGCGGTTGGCCGGATTGGGACGCTCACCGTCGGCCTGGCGAACTCCTCCGGCATCTTCGCCACCACGCTGGGCAAGGTTTCCGTCACTGGCTTTACGACTCAGGAAGGCGAGGTCCCAGTGCAGTTCCTCGGTCTCGTCAATAAAGGAAACATCCTGGCCAAGGGCGCCACGCCCGCGGGCACCAAGTCGGGCCTCGACTCGCTCTCCGTCGCCGGCGACATCATCAACACCACGGTGACCGCCCGCAGCGGCCTCGGCACACTCACCGTGCGCGGCAAACTTGAGACCGGCGCGCTCACCTTCGATGACCCGCTCAACCTCTCCGGCTCCGGGAAAGTCGGCAAAGTCTCCGCCGGCGCCTGGACGAACACCACCATCCGGGCCAATATCATCACAACCCTCCAGACCGTTCCCTCCCCCATAGACGGCGACTTCGGAGACTTCAAGAACCCGACGGTGAACTTCACAGAAGTCACCGTCGCCGGCTCCAGCGGCGCCGCGACCGACCCCGTGGCGCTCACCACCTTCACCGTCGCGGGCGACCTGAGCGACACCAATTTCAACATCCCCGCCGGAGTGAAGACCTTCAAAGTCGCGGGCACCGTGAGCAATTCGGACCTCGCCGCCGGCTTCGCCCCGAACGCGCGCATCGCCAGCGTGACCGCAGCCGCCTGGGACAACACCGATGTCACCACGCGCGTCCTCTCCGCCATGAACGTCACCGGCAACACCGCCCGCGCGATCGCCGGCAACATCACCGACAGTTTGCTCACGATCATGGGGAACAACGCCGGCGTCGGTCTCGGCACCCTGCTCGCGCAAGGCACCGTCTCGAACAGCACCTTCCAGGTCACCGACGGCAACGTCACCTCGTTCACCGTCGGCAAATTCCTCGACAGCAATCTATTCGTCGGCTTCCGCCCGAACTCGTCGCTCGACCTCACGCAAGGCGGCGTCTTCGGCGCGACCGACCGCACCATCGGCCTCTTCAAGACCACGCAAGCGTTCATTGCCACCGACCCCGACAGCGTCTCCTTCCACAACAGCAACATCGTCGCCGCGGACTTGGGAACGATCACCCTCACCGGCGTCGACTCCGCATCGGACCGCCCGATCCTCTTCGGCATCGGCTTCGAAACCGGCGGCACCGCCGGCGTGCTGAAGGTCGACGTCGGCGCCGGCCTGGTGACGCAAACCGCCCCGTTCGCCAGCGGCAGCTTCATGTACCACGGGCTGTAGAAGGCCGGCGTGCGGCCGCGGCGCGGAGCTGCGCGAAGCGCTCCAAAAATCATGTGTAGAGCGCGGCTCTCTTTTCGCTTCAAGCGAAAAGGTGCCGCCTCTCGGGAGAGGATGAGCTTGTCGAATCCCAATTCCTTGCGCGCCACCCGCGCGACCATCGTTCATTGAGGCGGAGGCCCCCCGCATTCAAAACTCGTGCCGTCCCCTCGACTTCTGCCATACCTGCGCGCATGCCCGCCGAATCCGACATCCCCACCGAGCTCGGCCCAGCCGTCCGAGCGCTCGCGGCGGGGCAGGTCGTCTTCGGCCGGTACGAGCTGCAGCGCAAGCTCGGCGAAGGCGGCTTCGGCGCCGTCTGGCTCGTCTACGACGCGGCGCTGCGCGAGGAGGTCGCGATCAAGTTCGTCCTCCAAGCCGTGGCCGCTTCGCCGGAGGCGATCGATGCCCTCAAGTCCGAGGCCGCCCGCAGCCGGAAGCTCACCCACCCGAACATCGTCCGCATCCACGACTTCGTGTCCGATGCCGTCGGCGACGCCCATCCCGACCTCGCCGGCATTTCCATGGAGTACGTTGACGGCGAGAGCCTCGCCCAGCGCCGCCTGCGCGAGCCGGGCAAGTGCTTCGACGTCGAGCAAATCGCCCCGTGGGTCGATCAGCTCTGCCACGCGCTCACCTACGCCCACGACCCAAAGCGCCGCGTCATCCACCGCGACCTCAAGCCAGCCAACCTGCTCCTCACCAGCGATGGCGAGTTGAAGGTCGCGGACTTCGGCATCGCCTGCTCGCTCATCACTTCCGTCACGCAAATCTCCGGCCGTGTGGGCAGCGGCACGCCGCCCTTCATGAGCCCGCAGCAACTCGGCGGCGGATGGCCGAGCGAGAGCGATGATGTCTACTCCCTCGGTGCCACCATCTACATGCTGCTCACCGGCACGCCTCCCTTCTTTCAGGGCGACATCGTCGAGCAGGTGAAGCACAAGGTGCCGGAATCCATGAGCGAACGGCGCGCGCGGCTGAACATCACCGTGCGAGCCGCCATTCCTCCGGCGTGGGAGAAAACCGTCGCTGCCTGTCTTGCCAAAGACACTGCGCCACGACCGGTCGGCGCCGAAGCCGTGTCCCAGCGCCTCGGCCTGCGTCCCGGATTCGCGCCGCCGGCACCCGCGCCGAAGCCGGAGGTCATTCGGATCCCCCCGGAGCCGATCGACGAAGCGGACACCCGCCCGGCTCCGCGCCCGGCGGAAATCCCAATGGTTCCCGCCTCGCCGGGCGTGCCCAACGTTGCGCCACACCGGGTGGCGCCTTCCGCGCCTCCGGCTACGGCAGTCGTCATCCCGGCGGCACCGGGGCGCTGGTCCCGCAAGTGGCTGGCCGTTCCCTTAGTGGTGCTTCTGCTTGCGCTGGGCTACGCCGTACAGTGGTCCAACTTCGGCGCCGGACCCCCGCCCCAGCCCACCCCGCCGCTGGCAACGCCAGCGCCGCTCATCCCCACGCCTGCCGTCTCGACACCACCCCAGCAGGTGAGCCTTCTCCCATCCACCGCGAGCAAGGACGCGCCGTTCGAGAATTCCCTCGGCATGCGATTCGTGCCGGCCGGGACGCCGGGCGTGCTGTTCAGCGTCTGGGAAACGAGGGTCCAGGACTACGAAATCTTTGCCACGAAAACGAAGCGCAAGTGGGAGAAGCCGGGCTTTACCCAAGGGCCGACGCATCCTGCGGTGAACGTGAGTTGGGACGATGCGAAGGCGTTTTGCGAGTGGCTCTCGGAGAAGGAAGGGCGAACGTACCGCTTGCCGACGGATGCGGAGTGGAGCACGGCGGTGGGGTTGGCAAAGGAGACCGGGAAGACGCCGAAGGAGAAGAATAGAAAAAAGCCCGGTGGGCCGTGGGGGCTGGATTATAGCCCACCCCAAGGCTTCGGGAACTACGCTCCGAAAGTGGGAGTCGACAGCTTCGAGAAGACCGCGCCGGTGGGCAGCTTCGCTCCGAGTCCATTTGGGTTGTATGACCTCTCGGGCAACGTCTCTGAGTGGTGCGAGGATTGCTATGATGAAGAGCAACCCTCTCGTGTCTCGCGAGGAGGTTCGTTCGCTGATTTAGAGTTCAGCCTGGGGTCGTCGGCTCGCTCCTTCAGTTTACCTTGGGCTCCGCTCGACACGTACGGGTTTCGTTGCGTGCTCTCGGTGTCCGGCGAGCCTACGCCGCAACCGGCGAACCGCCCCTCGCTCACTCCCCAAGTTCCCATCGTCACTCCGAAGCGCACCACGCCTCTTACCGCCGACACTCCGCGCAACGGGCCGGAGACCGCGACCAAGGATGCGCCGTTCGAGAATTCCCTCAGCATGAGATTCGTGCCGGCCGGTGCGCCGGCGGTGCTGTTCAGCATCTGGGAGACGCGGGTCCAGGACTACGAGGTCTTTGCCACAGAAACGAAACGCGAGTGGGAAAAGCCGAGCTTTACACAAGGGCGGACGCATCCCGCGGTGAACGTGAGTTGGGAAGACGCGAAGGCGTTTTGCGAGTGGCTCTCGAAAAAGGAGGGGCGCAACTACCGGCTGCCGACGGATGCGGAGTGGAGCGCGGCGGTAGGGTTGGAAAAGGAAACGGGGAGCACGCCGAATGGAAAGGACAATGGGGCGCGGGACCATCCGTGGGGGCCGGCCTTTCCCCCGCCCAAAGACTTCGGAAATTACGGCCCGAAATTGCAGGTGGACAGCTTCGAGAAAACGGCGCCGGTGGGCAGCTTTGCTCCAAATCCATTCGGGTTGTATGACCTTTCGGGCAACGTGTGGGAGTGGTGTGAAGATTGGTATGATGCAAAGCAAACCTTCCGCGTGCTGCGCGGGGGTTCGTGGGAAAATGATGAAGAGAATAATCTGCTATCCTCTTCGCGTTTCAACGATCTTTCCACGCATCGCTGCGGCGTCCACGGGTTCCGTTGCGTGTTGTTGGTGTCCGGCATCTAGCAGCCTGTCGGACTTTCAGCCGGCTTCCGACCAGCTTTTCGCTAGCATTCGTTTTCTGCACCGGCTTTCGGTCGCTTCGGATGGGGCATGTCAGTTTTCGCCACGATTTTCCGCCGATTCGGATGGCGCTTGTAGGTTTTCGCAATTCCTATCTGAGTGTTCGGTGGTTGGGTGCGGAAGGTTGGCACGAACTTCCGAAGGTGCCGGAAAGGCTTGCGCGTTTTCACAAGCGCCTTCGGGGCAAGGGTTTGGCGTGGGCGGGTTGCGGCAATGGCTTCCCGGCGCGGCGGACAGGCGTACTGAGATTTTGCTGGCACATGATTGACATGCCGTGACTGTTCGCGTTTTCTGGCGGGGCCTCCCAAATCACCCCGAACCCCCTTCGACTTTGGCACGCTACGGCTACTTCTTTTGGGACAGCGGCGCCCGATGGGACTCACCAGACGCACATCCGACGCATATGATGGACCTCAATCGTTTCCTCGAAAATCCGTTCGACGACCGGGCGATCAGTCTCGCCGAGTTGCTTAGCTTTAGCAGCGATCATCTGGCGCGGATGATCGCCAACAATGCCGGCGGGGAGCTGACGGCGCGGATCACGGCGACCACGAGTGCGCTGACGCTGGTGCAGAATTGCGCCACGGACGACCAGACGAAGAAGGCGATCCGCAAGGCGCGCAAGCAGGTGAAGGACGCCTTTCGCAAGGCGGCCATCGCGGCGATTGCGAAGGTCTACGGCGCGGTGCTGGCGCAGTACGGGCCGAATTCGCCGGAGCTGGCGGAGTGTTTCCCACAAGGGCGCTCGATCTTCAGCGACGCGACGGACGACCGGATGGCGCAATACGTGGAGGCGCTGAAAAACGCGATCACCGCGCATCAGGCCGACCTCGGCGCGGCACTGGTGGCGACGGTGAACGGGATGCTCACGGAATGGAACAGCATCTACGCGCAGAGCGAAGCAGCCGGCGGCAACGCGACGACTTCGCAGGAAGGGAAGAAGCTGGCGCGCGAAAACCTGCAACTGATGCTCTTCCTCAACCTGCTGAAGCTGGCCGAGATGTTCGCCCGCCAGCCGGAGAAGCTGGCGCTCTACATGCAGCAGAGCCTGCTGGAGGATCCGGTGACCGACGAGGAGGAGACACCCCCCACCCCGCCGACGCCCCCCACCCCGCCGGCCCCGCCCACGCCCCCACCGCCGCACACACCGTAGGGAACAGGTGATAACTTCGCTCTGACCTGAACACCTATGAGCAAGCAATTCCGCCCCGAGCCGCCGCCCCAGAACGACCTGGAGCGGATGATGCGCAAGGCCGCCGATGACCCGGCGCTGCATGGAAGGATGTTTCGAATGCTGTGGGACTCGGAGCTGTACACGTACATCCCGGATCATCCGGAGATGCACGGGGCGCATTCGTTCCAGAATGGTGACAAGATGCGCTTCACCGTTTATGAGCATCGGGAAGGGCCGTTCATCGCGGTCTTCACGAGCGAGGCGGCCGCGCATTGGGCGGGCGCGCACTTTCCCTCACCGAAGCCGGCCATCGCCTGCATGCCCGCCCACGCGTTATTCAAGACCGTCAACGATGGGAAGACCTGGGTCCGGGTGAATCATCAGCTGCGGAGCGGAATCACGCTGGAACCGCAGGGCGTGGACGCGCTGGTGCAGGGCGAGTATACGCACACCCAGCCGCGCGATCCTGAGCCGACGATGCTGACGGTGTATCCCATGCCAGCGGAAGAGGTGCCGGCGAAGTTGCGCCAGGCGATCCGCGTCTTTTGCGTGCAGCGTCCGTTGGCGCTGGGAGTCTACGCCTTTCATCCCGAGGATGCGCGGACGGGGAAGGCCGACGAGGGCGAACTGCGGCTGATCGTCTGGCTGCGCGATGAGAAGAACGATCTCTTCAACGATTTCCTCATCATGGTGGAGAAGCTGCGGCCGCCCTACTTGCGAGTGAACTGCGCCGGGGTGACCTCGGACGCGACCGCGTCGGTGGAGTACCTCCAGAGTTGCACGCCGCTCTGGCCGGTGGTGTGACTTGGTGAAAGCGACTCACGTTCTCCCCCGACATGTCCAAACACGAGCCCCCGCCGCAAAACGAACTGGAGCGTCTGATTCCCAAGGCTGAACAGGACCCGGCTCTGCTCGGGAAGCTAATGCGGCTGCTGCTCGCGTCGGAGCTGTATATCTTGATTCCGGAGAATCCGGCGCTGGATGGGGAGCATTCGATGGAAGAGGGCGGCGAGTTCTCTTTCCTCGTCTATACGGATGCGAAAGGGCCGTTTGCCGCGGTGTATGCGAGCGAGGCGGCGGCCGAGTTTGCCGCGCGGGAGGCGCCCGGACCGAGGCCGGCGTTCGGGATCATGCCGGGCGAGGCGATGTTCAAGATGCTCAAAAACAGCGGACGCGGGGTGAGCGTGAACTACGGGCTCAGCGCGAGGATTCGCATGCAGCCAGAGGCGGTCGGCGCGCTGGCGGACGGCAAGTTCACGCATCGGCGCGCCATGGGCGCGCCGAGCGGGCCGAGCCCAGGGCCCGGGTCGATGGTGCTGCATCACGTCCCCGCCGAGGAGGTGCCGGCGAAGCTGCGCCAGGCGATCCGCGTCTTTTGCGCGCAGCGCCGGGCGGCGATCAGCGTCTACGTATTCAATCCAGAGACCCCGCGCACCGGGGAGGTGAACAAGGACGACCTGCGCGTGATCGTCTGGCTGCGCGACAACGAGAACGATTTCTACAACGACTTCACGATCATGCTGCACAAGCTGACGCCCAAGTATCTGACTTCCGATTGCGCCGGCGTGACCTCGGAGGACGCCGACGCGGTCGCATTCCTCCAAGAACACACGCCGCTCTGGCCCGTAGTGTAAGCGCTGGCCGCCTACACCTTCGGCTCCCACCCCTTGCGATACGTGCGCGCCCAGAGCTTCATCGCTTCGGGATTGTTCACCACTTTCTTGGTGGCGGCGTCGAAGTGGATCATGGAGCCGGTGCGGTAGGCGAGGTTGCCGAGGTGGCAGAGCATGGTGCTCTTCTGGCCTTCAACGATGGGGCTGTTGAGCTTGGCGGTGCCGCGGATGCCGTCGAGGAAGTTGCCCATGTGCGCGGGGTCGCCGCCGTTGGGGTTCTTGCCGGTCGAGGTCTGGACGCCCTTGTTGTCGTAGACGGTGTAGCTGCTGCTGGTCATGGCCATGGTGCCGTTGTCGCCGTAGAACATGCACTCGGCGAGCGGCTTCTCGGCGCTGCGCGGATGGCTGCTGCTGTGCTCCCAGCTCATGCTGACGGGGCCGCAATCGTAGATGACCGTCGCCGTGTCGGGCGTCTCCTGCTTGTCCTGGTAGAAGTAGCGGCCGCCATTGTAGGTGATGCGCTGCGGGTACTCCACGCCGAGGCCCCAGCGGAGGATGTCGAGGTGGTGGATGCCGTTGTTGCCGAGCTCGCCGTTGCCCCAATGCCAGAGCCAATGCCAGTCGTAGTGGCGATAGGCGGCCATGTCGGGGTGCTGCGCGTCGTCGGGCACCGGCCCCTGCCAGAGGTCGGCATCGAGGCCCGGATCGGCGGCCTGCTTCCCCTGCCCGACCGCGCCGCGCGCGTTGTAGTAGAAGGCCCGCGCGTGGCGCAGGGTCCCAATGGCGCCGCCTTGCAGCGCGGCGATCCCTTCCCGCATCCAGGTCCGGCGCTGATTGCCCATCTGGACCACGCGCTCATATTTCTGCGCGGCCTCCACGATCATCTCGGCTTCGTGGGGATTCTGGCTGCCGGGCTTTTCCACGTAGACGTGCTTGCCGGCCTGCATGCAGAGCAGCGCCGCCGGCGTGTGCCAGTAGTTCGGCGTGGCGATGAAGACCGCATCGAGCTCCTTGTCATCGAGGAAGGTGCGGAAATCCTTCACCCCTTTGCACGGCGCGGATTGCTTGTCGGTGACGACCTTCATGCCGTTGGCGAGCCGCTTCGGATCGGCCTCGGCGAGGTAGGCAATCTCGACGTTCTTGAGCGTGAGCAGCGCGTTGACGTGCCCCATGCCGCGCCCGAGCGCGACCACGGCGACGCGGAGTTTCTTGGAAGCGTCATCCGCCGCGCGCGCGGCGATCGGGGTGGCGAGGGAGGCGGCGGCGGCGGTCTGGAGGAAGATGCGGCGGTTCATGGGAGGGGGGAAGTGAGCAGTAATCAGTATCCAGTAATCAGTGCTTTGTCTGCAACGCCGTTCGAGCGTTCGCCGCGTTTTCCGGAACTGCTCACTGCCCACTGCTTACTGATTACTTCCGCTCATGGGAGGGGGAAGTGAGCAGTAATCAGTATCCATCCAGTAATCAGTGCTCTGTCTGCAACGCCGTTCGAGCGTTCGCCGCGTTTTCCGAATCTGATTACTGCCTACTGATAACTGATTACTTCCGTTTCACGCCGGCCGGATCATCTCAAACCGCTCCGTGGTCTTCGTGTACCAATGCGGGCTCGCCATGCGGCCGATGATCTTCAGCGCGCCGCTCTTGACCCGCATTTTCTCCAGGTCCATCAGGTCGTCGCGGACGTGGGCGCGGTGGATGAGGCCGATGATGAGCCGATTGCCGCCGATCTGGAGCGTGCCCCACTCGGTGCACTCGAAGCTCGCCGGCGACTCCGCGATGCGCGGCGGGCGGATGCCGATCGAAGGCTCGGTGTGCAACCCGGCCGCCTCCAGTTCGCTCACGCCGTACGGCAGCGAGGCGGCGGTTTGATTCATCTGCTCCGCCACGGCTTCGTCGACGAGGTTGACCACGAACTCGTGGGTGAGGCGGATATTGCGCGCGGTGTCCTTCGGCGTGCCGTCGTCGCGATCGCCGGGCGCAAAGCCAAGGATCGGCGGGTTCGCGCCGAAGACGTTGAAAAACGAAAACGGCGCCGCGTTCACCGCGCCCTCCGGGCTCATGGTGGTGACCCACGCGATGGGCCGCGGCGTGATGAGGCTGGCGAGAATCGCGTAGGCGCGGTCGGCGTATTCGCCGGTGAGATCGAGGTCCATGGTTAACCCTTGGATCGCGCGCCGCCCCGCTGGCGCTTGCACAGGATCGCGGCTGGCTTGGTTCGCGCGGGTGAGCTATCATCCCGGCATGTCGCTCGCCCCACCGATGGAAGTGCCCACCTCCGCCTGGACAAAGCCGCCGCGGCGACCGCTGTTGCCGGAGTGGCTTTCGCGCCGCTCCCTCCTGCTTTGGATTGGCACGCTGCCGCAGGTCATCCTGCTCCTCATCAATCTGCGCATGTACCGGCTGATCACGGGGGAACTGACGGACGCGCAACGGACCGTCGTCTTCCGTCTCTTCGCGCTCGAGCTCGCGCTGCTCCTCGGGATCACGGCGCTCGCGCTGTTTCCCCTGCGCAGACCAAAGTCGCTCGGCTGGCTCTCGGCGGGGCCGATCTTCCTCACCGCGGCGGCGTATCTCTGGGCGGCCATGGTCAATCTGGACCACCTCATCCCCGCCTCCGTCGGCGCGTGGATGCTGCCGCCGGAGATGCAGATCTATTACCAATTCATCCTGGTGATGCCGGTGGTCTTCTACACCGGGGTCTGGATGGCATGCCGGCCGATGAAGCTCAGTCCGTGGCAGGAGTTTGGGCTCATCACGCTGATCGTTGTCGGTCTGCCCTCGGTCTTTTGGGCAGCGGTGTGGACGCTGAACAGCCTGAATGTGTACCCGCGCTGGTCCGGCTGGTTCGCCGTCGCCTGCTTTATCGCGGGGAGTGTGTTGGTGCTGGCCGCCGTGGCGCGAGGCTGCGTCGCCCTTTTCGGCGCGATCCGCCGCGGGCCTCCGCTGGGCGAGGGTATTCTCATGTTTCTCGTCGGGATCGCCGGGCCGCTCGGCGGGCTCTGGCTCAACCACACCATCCCCTTCCCCAGCGACTTCCAGGCCTGGCCGGTTTACGCCATGGCCGCGCTGAATGGCTGCGTGCTGCTGCTGCCGCGGCGCCTCGGCCGGACGCGCGCCGTCTGGCTGGCGCGCTGCGCCCTCTTCCCATTCACGCTCTACTTCTTTCTCGTCTTCCTTCCCTTCCTGCCGCTCTCCCTGCTCGCGATGGTGGCGCTGGGCGCCGGCTTCCTCATCCTGGTGCCGACGGCCCTCTTCCTGATGCACGGCTGGCAGGTGCTCGAGGGATATCAGTTCGAATCCGTTCGCCTTGGACGCCGGGGAGCCGCCGTGGCCGCCGCGGCGGCGATGGCCCTCCTGCCTGCCTTTTTCATCGGCGAAGCCGTGTGGGATCGCACGGTGCTCCGCGGCGCGCTCGATTACGTCTACAGCCCTGACTTGCGCCAGCAGACGCACTTTCACGGCAACCGCGCCGCCGTCCGCCGCAGCCTCGTGCATCTGCGCGATTTCAAGGCCGGCGTGCAAATGCCCTTCCTCTCCGACTTCTACACCTGGGCCGTCTTCGACAATCTCGTGCTGCCCGATGACAAGATGGAAGCGCTGCACCGCGCCTTCTTCGGGAGCGATCTGCCGGAGGTCACCGAAGGCGGAATCTCCATGTTCGGCGGCCGGCCGAGCCGCCGCGGCGTCGCGCGGGAGCTGACTCGCGGCTCCGACGCGCCGCCGGTCAACGTGCTGCTCGACAAGTTCACCGCGAACACCGTGCGCGACGGGACTTGCGAGCGGACGACCTTTCAACTCGAGCTGCAAGGGATTGCGCCCGGCCAGAACGAGTACACCGCCGAGATTCACATTCCAGATGGAGTCTTTGTCTCCGGCTTCTGGCTGAAGATCGGCGAGGAGCGCGTGCCCGGGCGGCTCTTTGAAAAGAAGGCCGCGCTCTGGGTCTACCGTCAAATCAGCCGGGTGCAGCGGCGCGACCCCGGCATCCTCGTCTACCGCGATGCGCACACGATCGACCTGCGCGTGTTTCCGATCACCGATTTGGAGCGGCGTTACCTGGAGTTGGAGGTCCTTTATCCGGCGGGCCTGCATCCCGCGCTGAAGATCGGCGACCGCACATGGCAGGGCGAAGGGAGCGGGCCGGCCACCGCGTTCACCCTGACCAACGAGGGGACGAGCGCCCTCGCCCTGTCGCCAGAGGCGATCGCGCAATTGCCGCGCGCCGCGCGCACGCCGTACCTGCATTTCATCATCGATCGCTCGGTCAACGCCGCCCTGCCCGACGACCAGATCGCCGCGGCGATCCGGGCGGCGGCGTTAAAATTTCCGCAGGTGCGCGATGGGACGGCGACTTGGGGAAATTACGAGTTCACGGACGTCACGCCGGTTCCGGTCACGCTGGCGCAACTCGACTACTTCGTGGCGAAGCCGCCGGCGCGGCGCGGCGGCTTCCTTCCCGAGCGGGCGATCGAGCACGCGCTGCTCGCCTACCATGACCGCCTTGCTCTCGCCGGCCCAGACCATGAATGGCTCAAACGCTATCCGGTCTTCATCATCCTCGGAAGCAAAGCCGGCACCTGCCGGCCGGTGAAGGAACTGGCCGCGTTCGCCGCATTCGCGCCCGATTCCGATCTCATCTACGCCACCCCGGAGGCAACCACTTGGGAGGCGTATGATTTCGCCGGCGTCCGGTGGTTGGGGCCGGCCCCGATCAAACCGGCGGGGGAGG
>DASYIS010000463.1:0-7672 GCA_035997375.1 Chthoniobacteraceae bacterium | reverse complement strand
TATTTGGGAGACCCAGTCGAAATGCTTCAGCTTCGCGAAAATGGAACGGGTACAACTGTGATCATTGGAAATGATCTTCAATCTGGGATGCGCCCTCAGGTTGTCGTTCCCGCCCGAGTGTGGCAAGGTGCGAGGCTCCAGCCCGGCGGCAGTTTTGCACTGTTGGGCACGACGATGTCGCCGGGTTTTGAATTCGCCGACTACATGCCTGGCGTTCGTGAAGATCTTCTCAGGAAATATCCTGGTTACGCGGACCAAATTTGCGCTTTAACTCGGGACTAACCGGAACTGCTCAAAGAAATCTTCTTCGAGCCCAGGCTGATGTCGTCCATACCATCGGCAAACTTCAGCCACGTCCGCCGTGAGCTCGGACCGTAGCGCGATCCGGTATTTCACATCGAGGCGCGGAGACGCTGCTTGAATTCGTCAAGACCGAGCACGTCATCGGGTCGCGCGGCGTCGGCGGCCAGGCGTTCGGCGAGCTTTTGCTGCTGCCAGGGCGCCAGGGGAGCGTCGTCCCACGCCGAGTCGATCGAATCCCAGATTTCGTCGATCAGCTCGAGCTTCCGGCGATCCGTGAGCTGTTGGACCTGAGGCAAATCTGCGAGACTCATGAGGAAGAGTTAGCATGAGATGAGCTTTCCAGCAAGGGCCGCTCCCTTCCACTCTCTCGCTGGACTGAACCGGCCCTCCAAGGTCTCACGAGTCTACGAGGCCTTCAGACTGCTCCGGCAGCTGGAGTTTCGGTGCGTCCGCAGGGTGGACGATCTCGGGGTCGCCGGGGCGCCAGAAAGCGCGGAAATGGCCAAGGTTCAAGGTGTAGAGCCGCGGCGCCGCTCGGGTCCGGGCAGCCGCGAGATGGAGATAGTCGTAGATCGCCCCGCCGCGGATTCCCCGCCCATGCGCCTCGCGGATGGCAGCGAGGCATTCGGAAAACGCCAGGGCGAGGGCTTCCACGCGCGGGAGAACTGCTCGCTCGATGGCTTGGACGGCCGCGGCGGGTGAAGCCTGGAATTTGAGACGCCCGCCAGTCCGCGCGGAGAAGGTTTCAGCGAGCGCATGAGTATTCACCAACAAGCCGCCCTTCCGCAGAAGCGCTACACAAACCAGGTGATCCGCTTCCGCTTCGACGATCGCGGCCACGAGCACGCTGGAGTCGACGGCGTCATTCACCATGTCGCGTGACTCGGTTACCTCCGATCCGCGCTGATCGCGCGAATCACGTCGTCGTTCGTGATCGGCGGGGTGTGGCGAATGACCCAATCGCCGTGTTCGTTTTGCACTAACGACGGCTCACTGCTGTGCGGCCGAACGAGCAACCCATCTGGGGTTAGTTCGACTTCTATCTGCGACTGCTTGGACCATTGGGCGCCCTCGATCACCGCGGGGGGAATAAATAATCCGCCCGAAGGGTCCAGCCGCAAGGTGGTGCTCATCCGACGAACATGCCCGAAGAATCTGCCGTCCGCAAGGCAGTCGGTCTGGGCGCGAATGTTGTCCTCTCCGCCGCGACTTCGTTCCGCTGTCGTTCCCAAAGTTAGCGGAGCGCTTTGGGAATGTGGACTCCGCCTCGAAACTCTGTTTCCGAACGCGCTTGGACTTGCAAGGGGGCGCTTCGGTCGCCGGTGTGAAGCATTGCGCCAGGAGAAACGGAGTTTCGGGCGGCGCGGGGTTCCCAAAGCGCTTCGCTAACTTTGGGAACCAGAGGAGCAACGGGGTGGCCACAGGAGGAAAGCTGCTCGCTTTTGCGCCGGAGCGACGCTCTCTCTTGGACGATGAAGATGTCCTCCCCCACCAAGCTCCGCGCCGCGCATTATCGCACCGGCGAGACGTATGATTTCACGTTTCGCGATGGGAAGTTGGTGGAGCAGAAGGCGGTGCGGGGGCGGGCGGAGTTGGTGTTTGGGCCGGGGTTTTTCGATTTGCAGAACAATGGGTATGCGGGGGTGGATTTCAATCACCCCTCACTGACGGCGGAGCGCGCGGCGGAGGGGATTCGCGGGATGTGGCGGCAGGGGTGCACTCATGTGTTGCCGACAGTGATCACGCATCAGCCGGAGCGGATGGAGCTTTTGCTGCGCACTTTGCACGCGGCGCGGAAGGAGGAGGGGATCGGTGGGTCGGTACCTGGGTTTCATGTCGAGGGGCCGTTCATTAGTCCCGCGGATGGGGCGCGCGGGGCGCATCCGTTGCACGCGGTGCGGCCGGTGAGTGTGGCGCTCTGGAAGGGGTTGCAGAAGGCGACGGAGAACAGTGTGGTGCTGCTGACGCTGGCGCCGGAGGTCCGCGGGGCGCTGCCGTTCATCACGCGCTTGCGGAGCGAGCAGGTGCTGCCGGCGCTCGGACATACGATGACCGACGCGGCGCTCGTGCAACGAGCGGCGGCGGCGGGGGCGTTGATGTCGACGCATCTCGGCAACGGCTGCCCGCAGCTCCTCCATCGCCACGCCAATCCCATCCAGGCGCAGCTCGGGTGCGATGCGCTCAGCGCCAGCCTGATCACGGATGGCATTCATCTGCCTGCCGAGGTCGTCCGCAGCATGGCGCGGGCGAAGGGGCTCGCGCGCACGGTGGTCGTGACCGACTCGATGGCGGCCGCCGGCGCGCCGCCGGGACGTTACACGATCGCCGACATGGAGATGGAAGTCGGCGCGGACCGCGTCGTGCGGCAGCCGGGCAGCCCGAATTTCGCCGGCTCCGCGCTGACGATGGACCACGCCGTGGCGAATTTCGCGCGAATGGCGGGGATTCCGCTGGCCGATGCGTGGGACGCGGGGTCGCTATTGCCGTGGAGGCTGCTGGACCAAGCCGGGGCGGGGCTCGGGCGCGCGCGGGAGAAGGGGTGGATTATTGCAAAGGCCGAGGCGGGGATTCTGAACGTGCGCGCGACCTGGCGGGGGAAGAAGTTGCTATGGCTCGAAGGGTAGTCAGGGCGTTGGCGTGGCCATAGCCGAGGCGGGCAAGATGCCCGCCGGGGCGGGCGGGACGCCGCGCCCTACCCGAGGCCCCTGCGGCGCCCGCGGCGCCCGCGGCGGACCGGCTTTTCATACCGTCTCCCTTTCTGGATTTACGGACTTTCCCGTACGCCGTCACCATCCCGCTTGGTCTCCAGCGAAAGCGCCCAGAGCAGACGTTCACCGAGCAGGAAGAGCGGGACGAAGATGAGCCAGAAGCGCGGATCCCAGACCCGAAGGCCGGTGTCGACGGTGATCTTCAGCCCGAGGCCAACGTACACGATCGGGAGGATGAGGACCGCCGCCTTCCAGGCGGAGCGCCGGCGCACGAGTCGTTTTTGCGCCTGGCCGAAGAGCTCTCCGAAGATGAGCGGCTGGTATTCGGTGATCGTTTTCATGCGGCCCTCCTCTCCAACTCGACGTGCGAGGCGGGGGCGATCCGGCGGAGCGGGAACGTCTCCACGATGTCGCCTTCGCAGTCGTGCACCTGGATCACCCCCGGCCAGGCGTGGCCGATCTGCACGGCGTGGATGACGGCCTCGATCAGCCGATCGTGATGAACTCGACTGGGAAGAATTCCGTCGCAAGTGAGCTCAAATCCTTGCTCCAGGTCGCCGATGGGTCTAATGTGGAATTGCAGTGGCATGTGTTCAGGTGAACACAATGATGAAATCGGGTCAACGCTTATTTGCGGATTTTTTTTTCACGGCGGGATCCAGCGCCTGTAGGGGTGGTCGCGACGGTGTGTTCGCTCGGCGCTCACCTCGTGCGCGCATCGGTGGTCATCTTTTAGTTTACGCCGGGAAACGCCCGCCTTTTGAGCGCTCTCCGATACCTTGGCTGAACACTTAAACCTCATAAAACCATGCTCCATTACGCCATTGTTTTCCTCATCATTGCACTCATTGCGGGTGTCCTCGGCTTCACCGGCCTTTACGTCGCCGCCGCCGGGATCGCGAAGATCCTCTTCTTCGTGTTCCTGGTCCTGTTCGTGATCAGTCTCGTGATGGGCCGCGGCCCGCGCGGGGTCTAGCGGCCGGTCAGCTGGCCGGCAGATTACGAAGCTCCAGACTGCTCCGGCGGCTGGAGCTTCGTCGCGTCGCGAGGGTGGACGATCTCCGGGTCGCCCGGACGCCAGAAGGCGCGGAAGTGACGGACGTTTAGCGTGAAAAGCCGGAGGGCATTTCGCAAGCGTGCGGACACAAGGTACAGATAGTCATAAATCGCACCACCGCGGACCCCGCGGAGCTCTGCTTCTTGCATAGCACCAAGCAATTGCGCCACCGTGAGATCGAACACTCGAATTCGTGGAATCACGGTCTCTTGCAAGGCTTGGGCGACCTCCGCGGCTCCGAAACGTTCTGGCAAGCGACCGCCTGTCAATGTGCTGAACGTCTCCGACAATGCGTGCGTGCGGGCCATGCAATTCCCGATGTGAAGCAACTTCAGACACTCGGAATGATGATCCTCATCCTGCGCGACCGCTGCAACGATGATGCTGGAGTCGATTGCATCAGCCATACGGCCACGTGGAAAAGATTCCCTACTTCCTGTCGGCGGCGATGGCGGCGATCACATCTTCGTCGGTGATCCGGCGGCCGCTCGCCAGGACGAGATCTCCATCCGCATTTCGCACCAGATGTGTTTTGCGTTCACTCTGCACTGGCCGGACCAGCAGACCGACTTCAGTCTCCTCCAACTCGATCACCACTCCCTGTGGGAAATTATCCGGGTTCAGCAACTCCGGAGGAATGACGAGCGAGCCGGAAGGTTCGAGGGTCAGAGTTTTGCTCATGCGGTAAGGTGTCAGGGTGAGCGGGCTTTCGCAAGTGGCGGCTGATTGAGAAGATGCGCATGCCGGCACCCCCACTTGAAACTTGCACTTTCACTCCTCCCGCGAAACCCTCGCGGTCCGTGCGCCTGGCTTATCTTTTCTCCCGGTACCCCATCGTCTCCCAGACCTTCTGCGACACGGAGGTGCTGGCGCTCGAACGCATGGGGGTGGAATTCGAGATTTGCTCCGTCTACCCGCCGCCCACTTCGTTTCGGCACGGGCATGCGGCGAAGATGAAGGCGCCCATCTACTACGCGCCGCCGCCGGCGATCATGAAAGCGAAGGAAGCCGCGGCGAAACGCGACGGCACCTGGCCGGAGGCGCTCGTCGCCGAGCACACCCGCAAGTATGGCGCGGCGTACAAACCCGAGCTGCGCGCGCGCAATGCGCTCTACATCGCCGAGCTCTTCCAGGCGCGCGGCATCACGCATTTTCACGTCCATTTCGCGAATCGCGCCGCGCACACCGCGCTCTTCGTGAAGGCGATTTCGGGCATCCCATTTTCCATGTCCACGCATGGGCAGGATTACATGGTCGATCTCGGGAACAACGACCTGCTCGCCGAGCTCTGCCGTGAAGCCGTCTTCGTGGCGAACGAAACCACCTACTCGAAAAAACAGGTCGCCGGCCTTTGCCCGAAGTCCGAGGGCAAGATGTATCGCGTCTTCAACGGGATGGACCTCGCGAATTTTCCCGCGCCCACTTCGGTGACGGCGAACCCGGTGCCGCGCATTGTGAGCATTGGCCGGCTCATCGAATTCAAGGGGTTCCATCACCTCATCGCCGCGTGCGCGAAACTGCGCTGGCGCAAGCTGGAATTCACCTGCGACATCATCGGCGAAGGGCCGTGGCGCACGCGTTTGCAGGAGCAGATCGACCAGCTCGAGCTCAGCGCGCACGTGCGGCTGCGCGGCTCATTGCCGCAGGAGGAGGTCTTCGCCGAGCTGCGGGCGTGCGACATTTTCGCCCTCGCCTGCACCACCGATGAAAAAGGCGCAACCGACGTTTTCCCAACCGTAATTCTCGAGGCGATGGCGTCGGCCAAGCCCGTCATCTCCACGCGCCTCGCCGGGGTGCCGGAACAGATCGTCGACGGCACGAACGGCCTGCTCGTCGACCCCGGCGACGAGAGCCTGCTCGCCGAGGCGCTCGCGCGCGTCATCGAGTCCGCGGATCTGCGCCGGCAATACGGCCAGGCGGGCCGCCGGCGGCTCGAGGAGGAGTTCGCCGTCGAGGCCACGGTGCAGCCGCTGAAGCAGCTCTTCGAGGAGCACGTGAAGCCGAGCACCCCGCCGCCCGCGCCCGCGCTCGGGCTCGCGTGCCTGTGTTTCAACTGGCCGCCGTCCGATGCGATCGCGCAGGAGCTCGATGCGATCGAAAAAACGCGCGCCGTCCCGAGCGCGGTCTACGCGCGCGACGCCCGCGAGATTACCAAGGAGCTGAGCCGCTGGCTGTCGCCGTACCTGCGCTTTTTGCCCGATGGCATGGTGCTGGAAGGCGAGTGGCAGCAAGAGCGCGACCTTGCGCGCCGCATGGAAACGTGGCGCGCGGCGCTCAGCCAAAAGCTCGTCTCCGAGACCTTCCTCCAGCACGCCCGCTACGCGCTTTCGCTGCGCCGCGCGATCGTGGAGGACGGAGTGCGCCATCTCCACGCGACGAGCGCCGGCGAACTGCTGACCGGCTGGATTCTGCGGCGCCTCTGCGGCACGACGCTCACCGCGACGCTCGATGAAAATCTCTCCGGCTTGCCCGCTTCGCTCGTCGCCGAGATGGCCGCCGAGTGTGTCGCCGTGCGTTGCCCGGTGAAGCGCGTGGAAGTGATCGAGCGCGTGGAAAAGCTTCCCGCCGCCACCCGCCCGCGCCTCACGAAATACAAGCCGGGCCGCCCGCCGGAAGAGAGCTGGCTGCGCGAGCTCACGCAACTCAGCACGCTTCCCCCCACGTTCTCATGACCACTCGCGGCATCATCCTCGCCGGCGGCGCCGGCACGCGCCTCTATCCGCTCACCCGCGTCGCCTGCAAGCAACTGCTGCCGGTCTACGACAAGCCGATGATCTACTACCCGCTGGCCACCCTCATGCTGGGCGGCATCCGCGAGGTGCTCATTATTTCCACGCCGAAGGATCTGCCGAGCTTCCGCCACTTGCTCGGCGACGGCTCGCAGCTCGGCTTGCGCATCGAGTACGCGGAGCAGGCGAATCCCGCCGGCATCGCGCAGGCCTTCCTCATCGGGGCGGATTTCATCGGCGACGAACCCGTCTGCCTCATCCTCGGCGACAACATCTTTTACGGGAATCTCGACTTCTTCCGCGACGCGCTGGGGTTGCAAAGCGGCGCCTGCATTTTCGGCTACCAAGTGCGCGACCCGGAGCGTTACGGCGTGGTCGAGTTCGGGCCGGACGGCAAGGCGCTCTCGCTCGAGGAAAAGCCGAAGCAACCGAAAAGCTCCTTCGCCGTGCCGGGGCTCTATGTCTACGACCGCGAGGTCGTGCAAATCTGTCGCGACTTGAAGCCGAGCGCGCGCGGCGAGCTGGAAATCACCGACGTCAATCGCGTCTACCTCGACCGCGGCCGGCTCCATGTGAAGGTGCTGAGCCGCGGCATGGCGTGGCTCGATACCGGCACGCAGGCGAGCCTGCTCGAGGCGTCGAGCTACATCGCGGCGATCGAAAACCGCACCGGTCTCAAGGTCGCGTGCCTGGAGGAGATCGCGTTCAACCAGGGCTTCATCACGCCGGCAGAGTTCGCGCAACTGCTCACCACGTTGCCGAAGAACGAGTACCGCGAATATCTCCACGCCATCTTCCTCGAGGGACCGACGACGCAGCACCATCGCCCGCCGACCTAATAAACTCGCCGTTACCAAGTTCCACTTGGAACGTAC
>DASYIS010000462.1:0-40433 GCA_035997375.1 Chthoniobacteraceae bacterium | reverse complement strand
GCATCACGCTCTTCTGCCCGCCCAGCCCGTCGACCAGCGTGTTCCCGAAGTCGTCGCTCCCGGCCAGCAGTCCGGTGTCCGCGTTGAAGACCGCGAGGTGCGCGCCCGTGAACGGGTCCAGTTCCGTGTCGGGATCGTCGGCGCTGGCCTCGGTATCGAACGCGCCGATCCGGTAATACTCGACCTTGTAGGCGAGCGCCGCCTGGCCCTGAGCGGTGGTGTAGCCGAGGTTGAGCGCCATGCGGATGGCCTCGGCCGTGAGCCCCGTCTGGAACTTCCACGAGCCTCCCAGGTCCTCCCCGCTGCGCATGAGGTCGAGGTCTCCCGTGACTCCGCCGACGTCGACCTGCCTGAGCGCGCCATTGACGTATTTGTAGGTATGCGTCAGTCCGAGCGTGTGGCCCACCTCGTGCGCGGACGATTTCGCGAGGGTATTGATGAACTGCGCGCGTGTGACGTGGGCGTTGGCCTCGAGCGGCGAGTCCGGGTACGCTTCGACCGTGCCGGTATCGCTCTGGTTGAGGGCGTTATCGAGAATGAAATTCTGGACGACCTCGTTGTAGTCGTCGCGCTTTTCGACCGCTGCCTTGATGGCCCCCTCACGGTCGATGCCGCCCGCGGGGCTCGAGTCGCCGAGTAGGGTGGTCTCGGTCGTTCTGAACTTGATCGTGATCGTGTGGTCGCCGCTCCCGCTGTCGATCCCGTCGGCGAAGCCGCTGAACTTCGAGAGGATGCGGTCCGCCACCGCGGTCGCGAGGTCCGCCCGCTCGTCCGGCTTGGGCGTGGTGCCGTCGTCTTCGAGGTTGTCGAAGTACTTTTTCTCGTCCGCAGTGATGCCGCCGGCGTCGTCGTTCGTCACCGACCACCCGACGACCCCCGTCCCGGCCGCTGGGACGATCGGGATGTTCGCGGTGATCGACGTGACGTTTTTCACCGAGGCCGCAAAGGTGATCTTGTAGGTCGTCTTCGCGTACGTCACGATGTTCTGGCTGTTCGCGGGCACGTAGTAACTCGCGGTGCCGTCCTTGCGCGTGACCGTCAGGTCGCCCGGCTTGAAGTCCGGCAACCCGTTGAGCGCCTGCTCGATCTGCGCCGGCGTCGGATTCGCGGTCGGGATGACGGCCGTAAAATTCCCATTGTAAAAAAGCTTGATGGAGCCGGTGTCGTCTTTGCGGATGATCGTCAGTTCCTGCGGTTCATTCCCCTCCGCCATCTGCTTGAGCGTGGCCTCCAGGCTCGCCTTATCGACGAAGATGTGCTGTTTCAATTCTCCGTTGCCGGCGAGCGTAATCGTCCCCGGCACCGTCGTCCCCTCGGGCGTTTTCACCGCCAGTTGCGCGGATTTCAACCCCTCGCCGGACGGGTCGAAATTCATCGTGTACGCCACTCCGCCCCCGACCACGTCGAAGTCGTTCCCCGCGGTCTTCTCGATCGTCGGCGTCGACGCGCCGCCCGTTTTCAATACGATGAACTTGTTGCGATCGGTGCCGCCGGTCCCGTCGGCGAGGGTGTTCTCGTATTCGACGGTGTGATCGTCCGGCGTGTTGTCGGTCGCGTTGACGAACCGGTAGAGATAATAGGTGTAGTAGTCGTAGCTCCGTGAGCCGTCGGGGTTCCCGCGGATCTCCGTCACCTTGATCTGCGAGCCGTACAGCTCGTTGTCGAGCGGGGTCTTGATGCCGTCCGCGCCGTACAGCCCGAAATAATTCTTCGCGTCTCCGCCGAAAGTCTTGGAGCCGCCCTGCCCGGCCGAAAGGGTGAAGGCTTGGGAGGCCAGATCGAGGTTCCCCGTCTTGACCATGAACTTCGCCAGCGGTCCATCGACCTGGATGTTCACACTGAGGAACGGCTGCTGTTTGTCGCCATCCGGCGGGCGCGGCGGCACGGCGCAACCGGGCGGCGGCGGCGGCGGCGGGGGCGCATCGGGCAACCGCGCGGGGGCGGACCAGGTGAGCGTCGGGAAGTTGCCCGTTTCCGCGAAGAGCAACGGCAGCACGGTCGGGTCGTGCACCGTCGTCGTGTCCTCCGGCGCCGGCGGCGGTGGGGGAGGGGGCGGCGGCGCACCCGCGCCCCCGCAATCGCCCGGAGGCGTGAGGCCGTGCCAGCCGGGCTTCGTGATCCCCATGCCCGGGTCGGTCGTCGCCGAGAGACCGTCGGCGCTCACCGTGGCCGTCCCTTCGATGACGAGCATGCCCGTCGTGTGATCGAACGAGAGGAAGTTGAGCTTCGTCCCCGGCGCGGAGTTGAAGACGTTCGGGAAGGTGATCTGCAGCGGCTGCGCGAAGTTCGCCACCCCCGGCGCCTGGATCGTGATGTCGAACGTGTGCTGGAGCAGCCCCGGCGGCAGCATGTCGCGGACGAGTTCCGGCGGCACCGTGCTGATGCCGACCATGCCGGTCGACATCATCTGGCCGTCGAAGCCGACCAGGCTGTTGGGCTGCACTTCGAGCTGGAGTTGATCGCGCTGCGTCGGCGTCAGGTTCGGCGCGGAGATCGCGTCGACGTTCACCATCGTCATGTCGGTCGTGCTCACCGGCTGCAGGATGGAGGTCTGGAGGCGTGGCAAAAAAACCTCCGGCCGGCCGGTGTTCGCGAGCTTCTCCGCGGCCGTTCCCATCGTGTCCATCGCGGTGTTCGCGCGGCCCGGCTGGAGCGTGAGATCCATCACCATCTCGGGGAAATAGAAACCCGCGGGCGCATTCGTCGCGGTGCGTCCGTCGATGGCGAGCTTCACGTCGCCCACCGGCACGGAGGGGAAGCTGAACCGGCCCATCGCGTCGGTGTAGACCGCCTCGTTTTCGAGGCCGACGATGAACACCTTCACATTCGCGAGGCGGTTCAGATAAATGTCGTCGGCCGTGTGCAGGATGCCATCCGGGCCCGCGCGCATGTCGTCGAAGGTCATCGGCTTCAAGTCCGCGCCGGGATCGAGCACAATGCCGCTCAGCGAAGTGCCCGCGACCTTGACCAGACTGACGGTGGAAAAGCTGTACTCGAACTTCCCGCCGGCCAGGCCGTCGAAATCGCCGTCGAGCCCCTGCGGCGCCGCGCCCGCGGACATGATGGTCGCCCCGTCCACGTGCACGGTCACCGTCGCGCCGGTCGGCATCGGGTTCGTGAAAAACAGCCACGCGAAACTGCCATCGTTCGAGGGCACGATCGTCGCCGGGATTTTCGCGCCCGAGCTGTCTGTCGCGTAGAAGTTGTTGGCATTCAGCGTCGCGCCATTGACCGGGCGCGAGAAGAAGACCTGCGGCCGGAACGTCGTGCCGACATCCTGCGCATCCGCCGCCGGCGTGGCGTGCGTGATCGTAAAAGGAATCGCCGCCGCGAGCGTGATGTTGCGCGTGACGGGCGTGCTCAGCCCCGCCGCATCCGTGGCGGTGATGGTCAGCGTGTGCGGGCCCGCGGCGACCGTGGAGAGGTCGAGCACTTGATCGAACGCGCCGGTCGTCGGATCGAACGTGATCGGCATCAGATTGCCCGAGTCGATCTTGTACCCGAGCGCGGTCAGCATCGAGCCGGTCGCGTCGGCGACGCCGGTGACGTGGGTCAGGTAATCGACCGCGCCATTGACCGGGGTGTCGACGGTGAGCAGCGGGGCCTTCGTGTCGAGCGTGAACGGGAAGTTGACGGTCGTCTTGTTGCCCGCGAGGTCGGTGCCGATGAGCTGCAGCGTATGCGCGCCATCCGCGCTGCCGTTGACCGCGAGCGTGAGGGGAATGCTGAAATGCCCCTGCGCATCGACCGTGATCGTAGCCGGCGTCGCCGCATCGAGCTGCGCGGTCAACGTGTCGAGCCCCGACAGGTCGTCGAACGCCCGGCCCTGGACGGTGATGTTGGTGCTCGTGACGACGTTGAACGGAGGCGCGTCGACCTTGACCTGCGGCGCGTTGACGTCGCCCTCGACCTTGAAGCGATCGACGACCAGCGCGCCGAGCGCGCGGCCGGCGGCGAGGCCGTCCTGATCCGAGAATTCGTAGTGGATGCCGCCGTAAATGCGGCTCTCGCCCGCTTCGTCCGCCGCCTGCTGGAAGCTCGTGAAATTCCGCGTGACGTTGGGCAGGCCGATCGACGTGGCCGAGAAGGCCGTGTTGTCGCCGAAGATATCGGTGAGGACGGTCGCCGCCGCGCCGCTGAAGGTCGAGTGGCCGGAGATGTACTCCGGGAAATTCGGCGTAATCAGGAAGGACTGCCAATTCGGGTCGGCTGTGGTCTGGTCGTTCCCGTCGAGGTCCGCGTTTTGAATCGCGGTGACGGGACGCCACCAATTGAAGGCATATTTGGCGTCCCACGCGACAATCCCCGCATCGGCCATGGCGAGGTTGAGCTCGGCCATCATCCGCGCGTTCGCCGAGACGCTGTTGCCTCGTTGTTGAGCGACGCTCGCCGCGATTTGGTCCCAGTGGCCGGGCGGAGTGTAAGTGGCGCCGCCGTCGGCCCAGAAACGCGCAATCTGCGTCTGGTCGGCCGTGCGCGTGCTGCCGGTCTGCGCGCCGAGCGACTCCGTCTTGTTGAGATCGTCCGCCCACTCCTGGCTGTCGAGCGCCGGCGGTCCGTCGGGCCGGAAGGCATCGGGCGAGCTCATGACGAACGGCGTCAGCGTCGCCCAATTCGGCAGCAGCGCGGGTGCGTACATCGGACCGGTCTCCTGCCAGTCGCCCACGTCGGTGCCCGGCGTGTAATCGACGTATTGATCGAACCCATCGCCCGCGCGCAGATCGATGATCGCCTGTGCGATCACGACGCCGAAGGCCTTGCCGTCCTCTTTGGACTGCCCGTCCGCCACCCCCGCGAGGCTCGTGTCGCGCGTCGCGTTGAACAGCGCCTGCTGGCCGGGAAACAAGTAGGCGAGCACGGTGTGCGCGGCCATCGTGATCGCCGCGTCGAGCGAAGCACCCGCCGGGGCCGTGCGGCTCACCATCAAGCCCGGCGTTCCTTCGAAACCGTTCACCACATCGTAAATCGCGGCGCTCACCATCGCCATCCCGCGGCTCGCGACCGGCGGCGGCGTCGAGTCGAGCCGGATCGCTTCGAGGTTGACGGCGTTCCATTGCAGCACCACGTCGCCGCTCGCGAGCGTGCCGGAGCGCGTGATGTCGACCATCTTGACCGTCTCATTCCCGGCGATGTCCTTCACGGAAACCGCGAACGTGTTGCTGCCATCCACGAGCGTCACATTCGGGAACGAGAACGCGCCGGCCCCGGTCGCCTGCGAAACCATGCTCCCGATCGTCAGCTTCGCATTCGGCTCCGCCGTGCCGGTGAGCGTGACCACGCTCGCGCTGGTCAACTGGTCGCCTTGCCCGGTCTGCGAGGCCGAGGAAAGGGCGAGCGACGGCTGCGACGGCAGCGTGGTGTCGAGGGTGAAGATGAGGTTGAACGTCGAGACGTTGTTGGCCGCGTCCTTCGCCTGCAAATGCAGCGTGTACCTGCCATCCGTCAGCGTGCCGCCTTTGATCGCCTCCAGGTCGGTCTTCGTGAGCGTGAACGCTCCGTTGTTGACCGTCACCGATGAGAACGAGCCGCTGTCCAGCGCGGCGGTGAGTTGCACGCCGGCCTGATTATCGGAGACCATCCCGGAAACCGTCGCGACGGAGGTGATGCCATCCGTCGCCGAGGCGCCGGTGTCGCTCGCGAGGCCCGCCGTCACGAACGGCTTCCTGCGGTCCGCCGAGCCGGTCGTGAGGAACCGCGAATCGGCCGCCGGCGAGATCGTCACGCCGCCGATCTTCACCGTCTTCGGGAACGAGAGCGCCGCGAACAGGCTGTCCGCGCTCGCCTGACCCTTGACCGAGAAGGCCTTCACCGTGCTCGCGCCGAAGCCGAGCAATTCATCGTCCTCGTTGCCAATGATGGAGTCGCTGGATGACAGGCCCGCGCCGACCGTGCTCTGGCTCACCGAACCGGCGGTGAAGCTCGCGATGTTGCCTGGATTGAAAGAGTCGGACGCGGTCCCCAGGCCGCCGGGCGCGTGGTCGCTGCCGAGATTCGCGCCGGCGAGAATGAGCGACTGCCCCACGTCGCCCGTCGCGCTCACCGTGCCGAAATTGTGCGCCGTCAGCGTCGCCCCGGAGATCGCGCCGCCCCCCACCGTGTCCTTCGCGACCGAGACGGGCCCGAGGTCCCCCAGCGCGCTGACCCGGCCCGTGAGATCGCCGCCGGTAACGCTGATTTTCCCGATCGCGAGCGTCTTGCCGAGCGCCGCCGCCGTGCCGGTGGAATCGACGGTGGCGAAGAGACTCCCGCCTCGCACCGTGATGCTCTTGAAGGTGCGGGCAGTCCAGGTCCCGGCCGTGCCGGCCGCGCCGGTTTTGGTCTTGCTCACCGTGATCGCACCCACGTCGAGCGTCGCCGTGATATTGCCGACGAAGAAGCCGCCGGTGACCGTGACCGAGGTGATCACCGGCTTTTTCGCCTGCAACGCCGTGTGGCCGGTGGCGTTGATCCGGGCGGAAAGCGCGCCGCCGGTGACGCTGATCGCGCCAAAGGTCTGCGCCGTCCAGTTCCCGTCCGCGTTGCCCTTGACCGTGATCGCCCCCGAAGTTCCGCTGAGCACCAGGTCGCCGGCGAACGCCCCCGCCGTGAGACTCGTCAGCGAGTTGCCGGCGATGCTCGCGCCGACGATCGCGCCGCCCACGCCCTTGGTCGCCGTAACCGAGACCGGGCCGATGTTGCCGGCCGCGCCGAGCGCGCCGTTGAAGTTGCCGCCGGTGACCGAGAATTTCCCGATCGCGAGCGTCTTGCCCAGCGCTGCCGCCGTGGCCGTGGCATCGACGGTGGCCGAGAAAGTCCCCTTCGCCGTCCCCGAGCCAAAGCTCGCCGCGGACCAGTGGCCCGTGCCCGCGCTCGCCACGGTGACCGCGCCGACGCCGGCCTTGATCGCCAGGTCGCTCCCCGCGCCGACGTCGCCGAGCGTCAGGGAGACCTTGGTCGTCGCGGCGGCGGGCGAGCCCGGCAGCTTGATGTCCGCGCCGTTTCTCAAATCGTCGAGCGTGACCTTGTCGATGGTCCCGCCGACGCTGATCCCGGCGCCGACGAGGTCGGATTTCGCGGCCGTGAACGAGCCGAGGCTGACGTTGCCGGCATCGGAGAGCAGGGCGCCGATCGCCACCTCGCCGTCGCCGGCGGCCGCCTTCTTTTTGAAGAGCACCGTCAGCGTGCTCTTCTCGGTCGTCCCATGCAGCGTCAGCGACTGCACGTCGTCCTTGCTGTCCCCGGTGACGTCGCCCAACTGCACATCGACGCTGCCCGGGCCCGTCAGTTTGACCTGATAAGTATCGCCGTCGCCGTCCGTGAACATCGTGTTCGCGAGCGGGGAAGTGGAAGTGAGCGTCCGGGGCGGGGTGGCGAGCGCATGCACGGCGCTGCCCGGCGCGGCGTTCGGGTCGAGCAGATCATGGCTCGAGAGCAGCACGCGCGGCTCCAGCGGCTGGAACGTCAGACGGCGGCGGCGCGCCTCGATTTCATACGACCGCCCGGGCGAGGGTGCGCGAAGCTTCTTCAACCAGCAACCGAGGTAACGAAGACGATGCGTGACCTTGCGGAAGGTTTTCGGAAACGGGAGGTTCATGGCGATGGGGCGGTGGAGTCCGGGCAGGCGAGATGCTCGGGGCAGACGAAAAAGGGCGCGCAAAATGCGCCGACAAACCAAGGCACGTGAGGACCCGCCAAGGCGCACCGGCACAGGTTGGAATGAGTGGAAAATAGTGGAACCGAATCGACGGATTCACAATCTAATTACCACGAACTTTTGCGCCTTCGCGGGAGGGACGCTAAGGTGATCCATGATGAAAACCGCACTCGTCACCGGCGCGAACAAGGGAATCGGCTATGAAACGGCCCGGCAACTCGCGGCGCGGGGCTTCCATGTTTTCCTCGGCGCGCGCCAGGCCGACGCGGGCCGGCGTGCGGCTGAGATAATCGCGAAGAGCGGCGGCAAGGTGACGTTCCTGCTCATGGACGTCGCCGATCCCGCGAGCGTGCTCGCGGCGGCGCACGAATTCGCGAAGCACTCCGACCGGCTCGACGTGCTGGTCAACAATGCCGGCATCGTGGTCGACGGCGACGCGGACATCCTGAGCTTTCCCGAGGAGTCGATCCGCGAGACGCTCGAGACGAACACGCTCGGTCCGCTGCGCGTCACTCGCACCTTCTCACCGCTGCTGGCGAAGAGCGACGAGCCGCGCGTCATCAACGTCTCCAGCGGCGGGGGCCAGCTCACCGATGGCGCGGATGGCTGGGCGCCGGCTTACTGCATTTCAAAAACCGCGCTCAACGGCGTGACGGCGCAGCTCGCCGTCGCGCTCAAGCAGTGCGCGGTCAACTCCGTGTGCCCCGGCTGGGTCCACACCGACATGGGCGGCCCGAGCGCGCCGCGCACGCCCGAGCAGGGCGCGGACACGATTGTCTGGCTGGCGACTGAGGCGCCGCACGAGCTCACCGGGCAGTTCCTGCGGGATCGCCGGCCGCTGCCGTGGTGAACGGCGGCCGGCCATCCGCCTGCATCCCGCGCGCCTTCATCTCCGCCAGCAACGGCTGCAGTTCCGCATTGTACTTGATGATTTCCTCCTGGAGGGCGGTCACCGCCGGTTGATCGTGCGGGTCGATCGCGGCCTTGCGATCCCGCAGCACGGTCTCCTTCCTGGAGAGGGCCGTGAGTTTGATTTTCAGCTCCATTTCCTTTTGCGCGGCCAACATCGCCGGCAGCTCCGGCTTTTTCTTCGATTCCTTGACCGCCTTGTCGCTCTGGAAAGGGAGCGCCATGCCGGCCATCATCGGCGGCGCATCCTTTGGCATCAACTGCGCGCCGCCAAACGAGAGCGCGAGGCCGACCAGTGTGACGAAGAAGGGCTGGCTCGCCACGTCCCAATGGCGCCAGGCAAACCGGATCCAGGCCGGCGTGAACAGGCAGACGCAGATGCCCCAGAGCACGCTGGTGCGAAAGGCGGTGATGATGAACCAGAGCATCCCGCCGCAGAGCGCCACGAGACCGAACAGAATGAGAGCAAACGAGAGGAAAGCCATCCGTAGAACGGTAGCAACACCCGTGCCCCGGAAGGTCCGGCCTCGACGAGGCGCCTGAAGCAGGAACTACGAACCGTGTGGGAGCTCGCTCCTTCGCCCGGGGCTGAAGGTGTCCGTGAACCAGGCACGAATGGCGCGGAAGCCTTTCAGCAGCGGGCTGTCGACGATCTCCGCGATCTCGAAGTGCGCGGCGATCGTCTGTTCGTGCGAGCGGTAGCGGGGAAGAAACATGACGAGGATCGCGCGCCGTTCGCCCGCCTCCGTGGCGTGCAGGAGCGACGGAAAAAGCACGCCTTTCGCCACCGCCACGCTGCCGGGCGCGAGCCGCATCGTGCGCCGCGGCAGGACGAGCCATGGGCGATAGACAAACGTCACCTCGCCGGACTCGGCGCGCGCCAGCCGCCCGTAAGTGCGTGTCGGCACGCCGCTCATCTTGCGCGCGAGAAAGGCGTGCGGCTCCGTCGCGCGCACCCGCCGCCCGCCGCGGCGCGGCATCAGGACATCGAGCCCGAAGAGCGTGCCGAAGACCGTGATCCGAAAGGCCCACGGCGCCACCGACACCGCCACGAGCAGGATGACCACGCACACCGCCGCGCCCAGATACGGACTGACCGCGGACGAGGCGAGGACCAGCGCGAGCAGGCCGGCCTTCAGGATCTTGAGCAGGCTGTCGACGATCGTGAACGGGCTGAGCGTGATCAGGACATTGATCGCATGACTCGCCAGCCAGACGGTGAGGAAGCCGATGGCGGTGAGCGGCATGGTGACGAAACGGGAATCCAGCCACCCGCCCGCGGCGAGATGGATCGAAGCGAGCGGCAGCCCCGTGCCGGTGGAGAGGGAAGCCTCCGGGAGGGCGAGCGCGTGCGGCGCCATCTGCGACACGATGAAGGGGAGAAAAGCCGAGCAGGCGACGAGCGCGCTCAGCTTGTTCTCGAAGAGCTCGATCACATCGAGCGGCTTCTTCAGAATGGAGGGAGCCGCCACGCCCAGGGTGTCCTTCAAAAAACAAATCGCCAACAGACCGAAACCGGCGGCCCAAAAGTACGGCTGGCAATACCACGGCAGCGCCGCGCGCAGCTCCGCCGGCGCGTGGTAGTAAGTCCACGCGCCCACGCTGCTCACGCCCAGCAGCGGCGAAATGGCGACGCCGGTAAGTTGCGTGATCCCCTGAGCCAACTCGACGCCCGGCAACCGCTGGCCGGCCTTGGGCATGGGCAGCGGCGGGGCGGCGGAACCGCCGGGACTGGAGGCCAGGAGAAGGAGGGCTGCCAGCAGCAGAGGAAGAATGTTTTTCATGGGATGAGGCCGCGTCGACTCCGATAAGCCCGTCTCGACGCTCGTCTTACCAGTGAGGATGGTGGTCGCGATGCGAAACGGGTGACGTGAGACTATTCATTCCGATGACAGGAAGTCCAGAACCACGGGCGACATCGCTGTGCCGGTGCCAGCGTTGAGAATACCTCCACGGCGACGATCCTAAATCCTAATTTCCCCCGCTCCCGCGCGGTTGACTACATCAGCCCCCAATCCTCGAACGCCGCCATGCTCAAAATCCTCGCGCCAGCCGATCGCAGCGCTTCCTTCTGCGACGGGATCTCGCGGCGCAATTTCCTGAAGATCGGCGGGCTCGGCGCGGCGGGCCTTTCGCTGTCGAATCTCCTCGCGCTCGAGGCGCAGGCCGGCATTCGCAATTCGCACAAGTCGGTCATCCTCATCTACCTCGTCGGCGGACCGCCGCACCAGGACATGTTCGACCTCAAGCCCGATGCGCCGGCGGAGTTTGCCGGACCGCATCGGCCGATCGGGACGAACGTGCCGGGCATCCAGATCTGCGAGCTCTTCCCGCGGATGGCGAAGATGATGGATAAGTTCACGGTCATCCGCTCGCTCGTCGGCGCGCAGGCCGATCACGACGCGGCGCAATGCTACACCGGGCACGGGCGAAACGAGGTCGCCCCCGCGGGCGGCTGGCCGCAGTTTGGGAGCGTCGTGAGCAAGCTCCAGGGCGCGGTGGAGCCGAGCGTGCCGCCCTTCGTCAGCATGTGCTACGAATGCACGCACGGGCCGTACAACGAGCCCGGGCCTGGCATGCTCGGCGTGGCGAATTCCGCGTATCGCTCCGTGGGCGGCTCGGGCCGTGCGGACCTGACGTTGAACGGGATCACGTACGACCGCCTCGGGGATCGCGGGCGGCTGCTCTCGAGCCTCGACCGCTTTCGCCGCGATGCGGACACGAGCGGCATGATGGATGGGTTCGATTCCTTCACCCAGCAGGCGATGGGCATGCTCACCTCCTCGAAGCTCGCCGACGCGCTCGACCTTTCCAAGGAAGACCCGCGCATCGTCGCGCGCTATGGCACGGGTGACACCGTCGCGCGGATCGATGGCAACGGCGCGCCGCGGGCCCCGCAGAGCTTTCTCGCCGCGCGGCGCCTCGTCGAAGCCGGCGCGCGCGTCGTGACCGTGAACTACAGCAAGTGGGACTGGCACGGCGGCCCGAAGAACGACATTTTCACCCGCGAGCGCGAGGATTTCCCGATCTTCGACCAGGCGATCACCGCACTCGTCGAGGACCTGCACCAGCGCGGTCTCGACAAGGACGTAAGCGTGCTCGTCTGGGGCGAATTCGGCCGCACCCCGAAGATTAGCGCGCAGGTCGGGCGCGACCACTGGCCGCGCGTCGCGATGGCCCTGCTCGCCGGCGGCGGCATGCCGATGGGCCAGGTCATCGGCTCCACCGACCGCCTCGGCGGCGAAGCCGACAGCCGCCCGGTGACCTTCGGCGAAGTCTTCGCCACGCTCTACCGCAACCTTGGCATCGACGTGAACACCGCGACCGTCACCGACCACCAGGGCCGTCCGCGTTTCCTCGTGGAAGGCGGCGCGCAGCCGATCCGGGAGTTGAGCTGAGGCACTTATCGCGGCCCCGATACGTGGAGTGTTCCGCTTGCGAGTGGGTGGGGAAAGTGCTCTTTTTTCCCCATGAGCTTGGAAGCACTGAAGGAAAAAGCCGGCGCGCTCGACGCCGCCTCACAGGGGGAGTTGCTGGTCTTCCTGGCGTTACTCCGCGAAGAGCGATGGCGGCTGAAGCTCGTCGTTTGAGCAAGAATCTCGACGATCCGAATCCTGATCGTTGGCTGACGCCGGAAGATTTTTGGGCGCGAGTGGGCAAGATTCCTGCGCCGCCGGACAATTGAAGTACCGACTGTTGATCGATTTGGAGGCGTTGGACTTCGTGACGGTGCTCGGCAAACGCGATCGAGAATTCCCCCGGGCGCCCGTCAGATTCTCAGCGTAACCACCACCACCTCGTACTAGAAAGAACCCCAAGGAGCGCGCCAAATCCGCCCTCCCGCAAGTTTTTTCACAAGCCCCCAAACGCAAATCCTCCTCCTTCTCCAGCCCAGCAGTCGAACCCGCGCATGCGGTTGGGCGAAGGCGCCTGGGAGGTGCGGAGCAACCTCACAATCCACGCGCCGCTCGAAATCGTCAAAAACCTCTTCGGCGTTCCCCGCACGCTTCCTCATCCTCAAACATGGTAGATTTGCGCAAGATTTACTTCGTGTCGTTTTTACACTTTCATTCTCCCACCATTGCGCCTAAATTCCCCCCCCCAACGGCATGAGAACCAAACCCCTCCTCCCCTGCACCGGACGCATCTCCACGAAAGGCTTCGCCTCCTTCCTGGAAAAGGAGCTCAGCGACAGCCGCCGCAATCTCCACCTGCTCGAAACCGACCTCATCAAGCTGCTCGCCGCCCCCTCCGTCACCCTCGTGAACTCCGGCAGCTCCGCGAATCTGGCCGCGGCCATCGTCGTCCGCCAGCGCTGCGGAGCGCGCCGCCGGGTCCTGCTGGCCGGCTTCTCCTTCCCCACCACCATCGCCAGCTTCACCCTCCTCGGCTTCGACGTATGCCTCGTCGATACCGAGCCCGGCGGCTTCAATCTCGATCCCCAAGCCCTCCGTGCCGAGCTGAATGACGAAGTCGCCGCGGTCGTGGTGACCCACTTCCTGGGCTTCCCCGCCCAGCTCGGGCAAATCGCCGCCCTCACGCGCTCCCACAGCGCCATGCTGATCCAGGACGCCTGCGAGACGATGAGCCTCCAGGCGGAAGGCGCCAGCGTGTACGATTTCGGGGACCTCATCACCCACAGCTTCTATCATCCTCACCACCTCAGCTCCTTCGGCGGCGGCGCTGTCGTGGCGAGTTCGCCGGAACTGCACGATCTGGTGCAATCCGTAGTCCACTGGGGCCGCGCCTGCCGCTGCCATTTTGCGCCGGATCGCTGCGAGGCGCCCGCCGGCCTAAACCACAATTTCTGGTACGAGCGCGAGGGCATCAATGTGGAGATGTCCGAGCTGAACGCCTGCTTCGCCCGCTGGCAATTGCAGTCCTGGCCGCAACAGGAAGCCCGCCGCTGGGCCCACTGGCGCCTCTGGGAGCGCGCCCTCACCGGCTTGCCCGGCGTGGAAATCTGGCCCGCCCAAACCAACGTCTCCCCCTTTGTCTTTCCCATCGGCGTCGCGCCCGAGCGTTTCGCCGCCGTCACCAGGCGAATCCTGGCAGGGGGTGTGGAGATTCGTAGCATTATGGGCGGCGCCATGCACCGCCATCCAGCCTACCGCCACCTCGCGGGCGCCTCTCTGAAAAACTGCGAGGCCACCGGCGCGCGCACCTTTTTCGTGGGCTTGCACCAAACCCTGGAGACAGCCGAGGTGGAGCACGCCACCACCATCGTGCGCCAAGCCCTGGAGGAGACCTCATGAGCACCCCGGATCGCCTGCGCACGTGGCTTGCTTTCGTGGAGGAGCACCCCCACGATTTCACCATCCAGTACCCGCCGCGCCGCGAGTATTTCATGCGGCACTTCCGCAGCGCGCCCCCACCCAGCCTGCACGAGTGGCTGGGCCAGGACCCGGAGCTCCTCCTCTACCTGCACGTCCCTTTCTGCGAGGCCAAATGCTACTACTGCAATTTCGCGGTGGACGTAAGCCCCAGCCCCGAAGTCCACCGCGCCTACGTCGATGCCCTCTTGAGCGAGCTCGATTCCCACGCACCCTGGCTCACCCAGCGCCGCGTCCTGGGCGTGGACATCGGCGGCGGCACCCCCACGCGCCTGCCCACCTCCGAGCTCGCCCGGTTGCTGGAAGCCCTCCGCCCGTTCGTCCACCGCGATGCCCACCCGTTCCCCGTCAGCATCGAAACCACCCCGCGCATCGCCGCCGCCGAGCCGGAGAAACTGGCCGTCCTGCGCGCGGGCGGCGTCGATCGCGTAAGCCTCGGCGTGCAGAGCTTCAATGCCGAAACCCTCGCCTCCGTAAACCGCCGCCGTCAAATCGAGCAAACGTCCCAAGCCGTCGCCAATGCCCGCGCCGCCGGTTTCGCCCGCGTAAACCTGGACGTAATCTTCGCCCTCCCGAATCAAACACTCGCGGATTGGCAAACCGACCTGGACCGCGTCGTCGAGCTCGCGCCCGACAGCGTCACCACCTACGATTGCCTCTACCGCGGCCACGGCCGCGTCCTCACCCGCCGCACCGCCACCCTGCCTGCGCCGGAGACCTACGGCGCCCTCTACGATGCCGCCTACCAGCGCCTCACCGCCGCGGGCTACCACGCCAACTACGGCTCGGTAAATTTCTCCCGCCGCCCCGACGAAACCGGCACCAGCGCCTATTTCGAGGGACGCCTCCTCGACGGCCGCCCCTACCTCGGCCTCGGAAACTACTCCACCTCACTCGCCCGCAATCAATGGGCCTTCAACGTACACCCTGTCCGTGAATACACCGACCGCATCGCCGCCGGCCAAAATCCCGTCGAGTTCTTCTACGATCTCCCACTCGCCGAGTCGCAGGCCAAATACGCGCTCTACTCCCTGAACTACGGCTTCATCGATGAGGCCCGCTTCGAGCACCGCTTTGGCGTCCCGCTGCACGAATCCTTCAACCCCGAGCTAACCTACGCCCTCGAAACCGGCTGGCTCGAGCACCGCGAAAATCGCTGGCACGTCACCCCCGGTGAGTTCGCAAAAATGCACGCCATTCGCAGCCTCTTCTATCCCGAAATGGCGCGCGAATGGCTCATGAGTCTTGCCTAAACGGCACGAGCGGGGGACTCATCGATACGCGTTTTGCGCAGTTGCGAAATGGCGGTGCAGGACACGAAGTGGTCTTGTGGGAGGCGATGCAGTTGCGATTTCGCGTTTCGGGACTGGACGAGATGGTCTCGCTTTATCGCCGGTTCTCGAATGCCGAGCCGGCTGAGATTTTCGCGGAATGGGAGCGGCAGCGCACGCGGGACTACGAGACAGGCCGGGAGTTGGACAATCACGTCGCGGGTCGTTTCGCCATTACCTATTGGGACGACTTCGCCGACCGACAGACCGACACGTGAAGATCATGGATGTGCGTTGGGCGGACTACCAACGGCTCGGATAACTCCAGCCTCTCACTCCCCGCTCTGCACCTTCCCGAGCGCGTACGTCAGCAGCAGCTTGGTATCGTTCCAGATCCCCGGCTTGTCGCTGTGCATGATGACCGAGACGGCTTCGTCGCAGCCCCATTGCGCGGAGCAGGCGAGGACTTGCTGTGAGGGAATGGTGTAGCCCGTCTTCACGCCGATGCAGCCCGGGAACATCCAGAGCATGCGGTTGTGGTTGTGCAACTCCTTCGGCGCGTAGGCTCCGTCGCCCCAGGTGGCGTATTGCGTGGCGACGATCTTGCGGAAAAGCGGCTGCTGCATGGCGGCGCGCGCGATGCAGGCGAGGTCGCGCGGCGTGGTGTAGTGCTGCGGATGATGCAGGCCGTGCGGGTTCATGAAGTTGCTGTTCGTCGCGCCGAGTTCTTTCGCGCGCAGCGTCATCTTGGCGGCGAAAGCCTCGATGCTGCCGGCGTTGTCGCGGCCGAGCGAGTGGGCGACGTCGTTCGCGCTTTTCAGCATCATGCCATAGAGCGCCTCGCGCCGGGTGTAGCGCTGGCCCGGCTGGATGTTCAGGCCGCTCTCGCCGACCTTGGCGTCGTCGGGCGTGACTTCGACGACGTGGTCCAGGTCGCCTTCCTCGATCACGAGGAGCGCGGTCAGGATTTTGGTCGTGCTCGCGGGAAATTGCGGCTCGTCGGCGTTCTTTTCATAGAGGACACGCCCGGTCAGCGACTCGAGGACGATGGCTCCTTTCGCGGCCAGCGGCAGCTCCACGGTGTCCGGCGGGATCACCGGAATGGCGGCGTTCAGGTCGATCGGCGGCGCCGCGCTGCCGGGGATGCGCACCGGGCGCGGCCGGGCCGGGAGCGGCGCGGGAGCAGCCGGCGCCCCGCGCGGCGGAGCCTTCTTTTTCGCGGCATGCGAGGGCGCGCTCGGGACCAGCAGAACGCCGGCCGCAAGCAGCGCGAGACTACGGCTGCGGGCGAATCTTACCATCGATCATCATCCACGGGATCGGATGTCGAAAATCGACGATCTCGTCGTGGACGGTGTCGAGATTACCGGTGACCGGCAGCGCGATCAAGTCGGCGCATGCGCCCGCGCGCAGCACGCCGAGTTTGTCCGTCATGTCGAGCGCGCGGGCGGCATTGGTCGTCACCGTCGCGAGCAACTCGGGGGCGCTCAGCCATGGCTCGGAGCGGCGCAGCCGGCGCAATTCCCCGAGCAGGCTCAGCGAGTGCGTGCTCGCGAGGCTGTCCGTGCCGACGCAGAGATTCAGCCCGAGCTCGTGCAGCCGCCGGTACGGAAAGGGCGAGTGGTTGAAATAGGCGTGGCTGCCGGGGCAGTGGACGATGTTCGGCCGCTCCTCCGCGGTCAGCGAGGCGAGCAGGCTGAAGTCGTTTTCGGACAGCTCGTTCATGTGCGCGAGCAGCCACTGCCGGTCGATCGCGCCGGTGCGCCAGAGGTGGTTGAAGGGCGTGGTGCTGCCGCAGTCTTCCATCGAGCGGCCGAGCGACTGCATGAAGTCGTAGAGCGGCCCGCGCGCCGCCCCGAACATCTCCCGCTCCTCCCGCGACTCCGCGACGTGCGTCGTCAGCAGCATCTTCAGCGTGCCCGCGCACGCGCCGGCGAGGCGATAGAGCGAACGGGAAGCGGTATACGGCGCATGCGGGCTCAACCCGAATCGGCTGAGCGCGTCCGGCTCGTTTTGGAAAAACGAAAGCGCGCCCCTTACCACGTCGTCCGTCGTGACGCGATGGCGGATATCGATCATCTCATAACACCACCACGTGCGGATCGGCGGCTCCGGCAGCGAGGTCATCAGCTCCGGGATGGACTCGATGTTGCAGACGCTCGTCGTCCCCCAGCGCTGCAGTTCGCGGAAGCCGCGCGCGATCGCATCCTCGTAGTCGTCGTTGGACAGAGTCCGCTTGATCGCATTGATCCGGCGCACCCAGGCGGTGAAACTCGGCTGCGGCGAGATCGCGTAGCGCAGCGTCGTGTAGTCGAGGTGGCAGTGCGCGTTGATCAGCCCGGGCAGCAGCACCATGCCGCCGAGATCGTGGACCTCCTTGCCGTTCTTCCCGACAAGCTCCGACGCAGGCCCGACCGCAACGATGCAGTCGTCGTCGACCATGACCGCGCCATCGGAAATCGGCGGCCCCTCCAGGGGGACCACGATGCTGGCTTTCAAGATCATGCGACGACGGGCGACGAGGGGGGAGCGTCAGTAATGAAGGGTGAAGGTTTGGTTGATGAGGCGGACCGGGCCGAAATGAGCGGGCGCTTTTGACGCGTCGTCTCACATGAAGGATAACACAAAGTATCGGGGCCTGCGAGCACGGCGGGTGCAGGAAAATCCTGAGGCCGTGCGCTAACCTTGCGCTTCCTTCACCACCTCGCGCGCGCGGGCGACCAGGAGATTGCACGCCTCGTGGCAGAGCATCGGCAGCGGCGGGGCGACCGCGCGCGGGCATTGGTGGACTGCCGGATCGAATTTCGCCGCCGGCAGTCCGGTGACCGGCACCGCCCCGGAGATGGGCCAGAGGATCGACTTGAGGCAGCCGCCGTCGGAGCGGCAGACGTCGTGGATGAGCGTTTGCGCCTGGTCGTCCGTGAGTTTCTTCGTCACCGCGTACATGCCGCTCTGCCGCGTGAGCGTCTCGCGGAGGGGAACGGGCGACAACTGCGCGCGGTGATAATCGAGCAGCACGCCGAGCATCGCGGGGTAGAGCAGATCGAGCGCGTGCCGCACCTCGTGCACGGTGCTCGCGGCGACGCGCCAACCGCGGCGGAGATCGGGCGCGGTCTTCAGCGGCCGGTATGCGCCGGCCTCGTTGGCGAGCGCGACCTCGCGCGGATCGGCGATCGGCAAATCGTCGCGCTCCGCGTCGGCCGCGTGACGCAGATCGTAGCCGGCGCCGGTCTTGCGAATGAGCACCTCGCCCATCTGCCGCGCGCCGCCGGCGAGCCAGTCCGCAAGCGCACCCGTGAGATTGCGGCTCATCGCGCGCCCGCCGCCGCCGGCGTCAAAATCGATGCCGCCTCGTCGAACGCCGCGACCTGGTCGAGGATCACGTCCGCGAACTGCGGTTCCGTCCCGATCGAGCTCGCGTAATAAAGCGCACGTCCGCGGAGCCGATGCGGGTTTTGGCGAAAGAAGGCGCTGCGGCTCGCGGCCGGGCCGGCTTCGGCTTCGATCCCCAGCAGCACGGGGATGTCCTGATAGGAATGCAGCCCGTCCGCGATGAAGAACGGCACCACGATCACGTTCGGCTGCGCCGCGAGCCCGGCCCAGTCGGCGATGAGCGGCGCCTCCTCCATATAGGCATTCAGCACCTCCGCGTAGACTCCGCGCGCGCGGATACGCTCGACCTCGCGCTTCGCCGCGACGGCCGAGTTGTCGTTGAGATTCGTGCCGTGGCCGACGATGAAAAGCGTCGTTTCTTCCGGAGGCACGCCGGGCGCCACCTCCGCCGCGCGGCGGAGCAGGAGATCGGTCATCCGCGGATGACTGCCGACCGGCTCGCAGTATTTGATCGTGCGCCCCGCGCGCTCCGTCAGCGCGCCTGTCAGCTCCAGCTCGCGCGGGATCACGGTTCGGGTGAAGTATCCTTCCGAGATGAAGTTCGGCACCACATAGACGTCGTCCGCGTCGGCCATGTGCAAGACCTGGCGCAGGCTCGGCTCCTCTTTCCAAAAGGCCGTGTAGACTTCGCCGAAAACCCCGCGCCGCGCGATCGCCTCCGCATGATCGAGCGTCGGCCCGCTGGAGTCGGGATTCACCGTGGAACCGTGGCCCACGATGATGAGAGCGCTGTCGGGTTTGGCGAGCATCGAAGCACCAAACGCGAAGGGCCCGCGCGACGCAAGCGCGGCGGGAAGAAACGGGCGCGCGCCACGCGTCTAAAGTCGGTCGCCGGCGCTCGCAAAGGTGAAACCGCTGAGCGGGGTTTCCATGACGTGTTTCGCCAAGCAGATCGCCTTGAAGGCCGAGCCCATCAGGTTCGGGTGCATCAGCGTCTTGAAGGCGCGATGTTCTTTCTCCAGCGCCGGCGTCATTTCCGCGGCGTCGCGGAAATGGAGGCGCGCGAGCCCGACCATGAAGTGGTGTTGGTCGGTGAACCCCGAGACGCGCAGTCCCGCATGGCGCGCGGCCTCGGCGAGCGCGCTGAAGTCCACGTGCGCCGTGAGGTCGATCTCCCCGGGCGAGCTGAGCGGATCATCGACGCGCCGGTGTTTCGCGTAGGCCGAGAGGGTGCCGCCGGAGCGCTCGGGACGGTAGTATTCAGCGCGCGGGTACCCGTAGTCGATCGCCAGCACCCAGCCGCGCTGCAGCTTCGAGGATACTTCGGAAATCCACGGTGCCGCGAGGAGATTGACCTCGGTCGTGTAGCCGTCTGGCAGATCAGTCGGCAGGGTGGCGAGGTGCGCGCGCAGGGCTTCGTTGGTGAGTGGCCTGTCGGCCCAGACGAAGCTGCCTTCATCTTCGTTGTAATCGACCCGGTGTACTCGCCACTCGCTGTTGCAAAAATGGACCCGATGGACAGGAAAAGCATCCAGCAGCTCGTTGGAGAAATGGACGCCCTCGAATGGCGGCAGGGAGGTCAATGTTTCGAACCACGTCAGTTTTTCCGCCAAGCTGGAAAGGCGCGTGCGTTGCCTCTCCGCCTGCGCGGGAATGGGTTCGATGATGGTGTAGCGCACCGCCTCGAAAAACCCCGGCTCGAGGGCGCGTGCGCCCTCCAGCACATCGTGCGCGAAGTCGCCGGCGTGCGCGCCTTGCTCTACCACAGTGAAGCTCGCCGGCCGACCCAGCCGCGCCCACATCTCCGCAAACTCCCGCATGAGCAGCCGGCCGAAAAGCGGACCGACGCTGATGTTCGTAAAGTAATCGCCCCCGCGCCCAATCGCCGCGCGGCCGGAGGCATAGTACCCATGCTCGGGATGATAGAGCGCCACCTCCATGAACTCCGCAAACGACAGCGGTCCAGCCGCGTCGATGCGGTCCGCGAGGATACTCGTGAGCGCATTCATGACGCGCACGCGTCGCTAACCAAAATGGCGCGGATCAACAAACTGATTACTCCTCCACTGATTACTGATTACTTCCGCTAAACCAGCTCCGACACCGGCCCGAGGCTGTCCACGAACTTCTCCGTGTTGATCTCCATCTTCTGCAGCATGGTCAGCATCACGTTGCTCAGCCGCGCTTTTTCGTCGCGTGGTTTGCCGCAGAGGCTGCGCCATTCGTCGTAGCTCAGCGTGTAGTCCTCCTTGAGGTGCGGGCGGTTGTAGTCGAGGTGTTGCCCGTGCTTCAGCCCGAGCCCGCGGCCGCCGGCGAGGAGGATCGGCAGGTTGCTGTTCGCGTGGCTGTGGCCGTAGCTCATGCCGCTGCCGAAGAGGACCATCGTGCGGTCGAGCAGCGCCTCGTCGCCATCCTGCACCGCGCGGAGTTGGTCGAGGAAATGCGCGAATTGCTCCATGATGAACGCGTCGCTCTTCGCCAGCCGCTCGAGGACGACGGGGTCGCCGTTGTGATGCGAAAGATTGTGCCGCGCCTGCGTGATGCCGATCTCGGGAATGGCGAGGCCGTTGCCTTCGCTCCCATTCATATAGGTGACGACGCGCGTCATGTCGGTGCGCAGCGCGAGGACGATGAGGTCGAACATCGTGCGCCAGTATTCGCCCGCCTTCGCTTTCGGCACGTCCTGCTGGAAGGGTTTGCCGAGCGCCGGCTCGAGCTTCGGCTTCGGCACGTCGAGCCACGAATCGAGCCGCTCGGTGCGCTGCTCCACGTCGCGGACGGAATGGAGGTATTCGTCGAGCTTCGTCTGGTCGTCCTTGCCGAGCTCGCGGCGGAGCGATTTCGCTTCATCGAGCACCGCGTCGAGCACGCTATGGCGCTTCTCCAAACGCGTCCGCTGCGCGGCGATGCCGCCGGGTTCCTCGCCGAAGAGCCGGTTGAAGACCTGGCGCGGATTCTCCTCCGCCGGGAGCGGCACGCCGTCGCGCGTGAAGGCGAGGGTGGTTGAATTCAACGGCCGCCCCGTGCCGGCGCTGATCGAAAGCTCCAGCGACGAAATGCGGGTCTGCTGCCCGGTGGACTCGGCCATCAATTGGTCGACGGAAATCGTGTTCTCGTACTTGCGCGCGCTCTGCGCATCGATCTTCGCGCCGGTGAGCCAGGTATCCGCGCAAACGTGCGCCTGGCCGAGGCCGTTGGGATGATGCAGTCCGCTGAAGACCGTGAAGTCGTCCTTGTGTTTCGCGAGCGGCTGGAGCGAAGGCGACAGTTCATAATCGCGGCCGGCCGTCTTGCACTGCCACGCCATCCCGTTGACCCCATTCGGAATGTAGACGAACACGCTCCGGCGCGGTTTGGTCGCAGTCGCGGCCCACGCGCGGCGCGGCACCATCGCCTGGAGCAACGGCAGCGCGACGGTCGCGCCGAGGCCGCGGAGAAAGTGACGGCGGCTCAGGAGCCAGCGCTGGGAGAGGATGTTGCTCATATGAATGGCGAAATTTGACGGCAGTCGGGCGAGTAATCAGTAATCAGTGGGCAGTAATCAGTAAAGGCGGCGCGGCATGTGCAGGACTGATTACTGGCTCGGAACTGATTACTGATTACTTCCCCAACAACCCGCTGGGCAGCCGGATGTTGGAGTTTCCTCGCACCGCCGCGCGCGTTTTCGCGTCCAGCGTTGTGAGGCCGATAAAATAGACGCCCTTCGTGCGCTTGGCGAACGCCTCGGCGCTCGCGGGCGAAAGCACGGGGAGGTCGCTGAAAACAAGCTCGCTGGGCGAGGCCGCGAGCGCGGCCGCGACTTCCGGCGAAAGCTCCGTGAAGCCGCCGAGGACCAGTAATCCTTCATGCGGAGCAAGCTGTGTGGCCAAGGCGGGGGAAAGGCGCGTCAAGCCGAGGAGCACCAGCACGCCCTTTTGTTGCGCCAGCGCAGCCGCCGTTGGCGTGGAGAGTTCGGCGAGTCCGTCCAAACGAAGTATGGACGCCGCACGGTCCGCGCGCCGCGCCTCGACGCCGGGGCGGGTGCGGTCGACCAGCACGCCTTCGTTCGAAGCGAGAATGGCGGCGATCTCCGGCGAGAGTGTGGTAAGGCCGTTGAGTTGTAACTCGCCCCACTGCGCCGCGAGCTTGTTCGCCAGCGGGACGGAGTCGAGGGTGGCGAGCATTTTCAGGCTGAGCGCTCCCCGATGCGTCGCAAGGGCCGCGGCGGTCTCCGGAGAAAGCTGTTGGAGGCCGTCGAGCGAGAGATCGGCGTAGCCGAAGTGCGCGGAAGGCGCGTGTTTCGCGAGCGCGCCGGCGGATTCGGGAGAAAGCGAGGTGAGGCTATTGAGCGACAACTCGCCTTGCTGCGCGGCCAACGCGGTGGCGACCTCCGGCGACATGTCGGTCAGCGCATTCAGCGCGAGCGAGCCCTTGCGCTTTGCGGCGAGATCGGCCGCTTGGGCGGGCGTAAGTGTACGGAGCTTGGTGAGGTCCTGCGCGGAGGCCGCCACGGTCAGCAATGCGACCGCGAAGACATGTGCCAAAACCCAAGGAGTCGGGGCGTTTTTCATTTGCGTCGAAAAACCTCACTCTCCGCGCAGAGCAGAACCAGCGTGCGCAGGTGGTAGCCATCGGCCGCCGAGGCCTCGACGATCTGCCGGATCGCCGGCCGGTCGAGCACGTCGAGCTCGCGCCCCAGCGCGTGGATGAGCAGCTTCTCCACGAGGCAGCGGGCGAACTCGTCGCGCCGCGCGAGCAGGGCCTTTTTAAACCCCGTGATGTCCGTGAATTTCTCGACGCCGAATTGCCCGCTCGCATCCACCGGAGCCACGGCGCTCCCGCGCTGGTAGTGCCCGCGCCAACGGCCGATCGCGTCGAAGTTCTCCAGCGCAAATCCGGGCGGGTCGATCTGCCGGTGGCAGCTCCGGCACGTCGCGCTCTCGCGGTGTTTCTCGAGCTGATCGCGGATCGTCTTCGCGCCGCGAATGTCGGGCTCGATCGTCGGGACATCCGGCGGCGGCGGCGCGGGCGGCGCGCCGAGGATGTTCTCGAGCAGCCAGACGCCGCGGATCACCGGCGACGTATCGACGCCATTCGCGGTCAACGTCAGGACGCTCGCCTGCCCGAGCAAACCGCCGCGGCGCGGGTCGGTCAGCGGCACGCGTGCGAAGCCGAGCGAGGGCGCGTTTCCTTCGCCCTGCGGCACGAGGTCCTCGGGCTGGAGCCCTTCCACCGGCTGGCCGACGTTCGCCTCGACTGTCTTCAAATCGATCCCATAGAGCTTTGCGAGGCGGCGATTCACGAAGGCGTAGTCCGAGTCGAGAAAACGGTCGATCGTGCCGTTCGTGCGGAGCAATTGGCGGAAGAAAAGCCCCGTTTCCTTGCGCATCGCTGGCTCGAGATCGTCGGCATAATAGACGGCGAATTTGTTCACGTCCGGCGCCATCGTGCCGAGCTTGCGGAGGGCGAGCCAGCCGTTGAGGAACTCGTCGGCGAAGGAATCCGCGCGCGGGTCGGCGAGTAGCCGCTCGGCTTCGACACGCATCGCTCCGGGCTGCGTGAGATCGCGCTTTTGCAACGCTTCGTCGGGCATGGACGACCAGAGGAAATACGAGAGGCGTGTCGCGATCTCCGCCGCGCTCAGCGTCTCGCCTTTCTCCTCGCGATAGAGAAACTCCGGCGAGCAGAGGATCGCCTCCAGCCCTTGCAAAATTGCGGCTTCCGGCGTTTTGCCATGCCGCTCGGCGGCGCGCACGAGTTGCACGATCGGCGCCACTTCGGCTGCCTCGGCCGGCCGGCGCCAGGCGCGCGTGGCGAAGCGTTGCAGCACGCCGGCCGCCGCCGCGCTCGTGTACGGCTGCTCGCCGAACAGCGCGCGATGGCTCGCCGGCGGCCACTCCTCGTTGAGCGGCCCTTCGATCTCGATTTTCGAGACGCGGATGCGCGGCGACTCGAACCACATCGGCGTGTTGTAGTTGTCGCCACGCACGGCGTCTTCCTCGAAGCGCGCGAGCTGCTCCTTGTTGAGGAGCGTGTATTTGTTCTCACGAAAATAAGTCGTGAGCCGGTTGTTCGCCTCGGTCGGGCCGTTGGGAAATCCGAGGCGCGGGAAGTGCCCGCGATCCAGCCAGACGCGGCACTCCAGCGTGACCGGGCGGTCGTCCGTCAGATCCCAAGTCGCGAGCAGGCGCTCGCCATTCTGCTGATGCGTGGCCGCGTAATCGACGACCTCCTTGTTCTCCGGATCGATCCCCTCCAGCGTGCCGGTGAAAAGCGAAAGGCGGATCGGCTCGCTCGGGTCGTTGCCCGGCGGAAAGTGGAATTTCTTCAAGTCGAACTCGGCGTCGCGGAACTTCGCCTCGGCCTGAATGCGAATGGTGTACCAGCCGCTCACCGGCACGCCCGCACGCAATTCGTCGACCGGGTGATAGCCGCCCTTCGGCGCGCCATCCATGCGGTCCCAGAGGGTCTGGTATGGCTGCGGCAGCTTCACGACGGTGCGGTAATAGGCGGCCTCCGAGTAGTAGAACCCTTTCGTGGTGCGATCGAAGGGCGCCGACAAGTCCCAGTGCCGCACCTCCGGCTTCGGCTCGAAATACACGGCGCGCCCGACGATTTGCTCCGCCGCCTCCAGGTACTGGCGGAGCAGAAAACTCGACGTGACGAGCTTCTCGCCATTGGTCGGAAAGCCATGGATGCGATTGTCATCCGGGAACTCGCGCGTCGGATCGAAGCTGCCGAGATTCAGCGACAGCAGGTCGCGGATCGTGTTGCGGTACTCCACGCGATTGAGCCGGCGCAACACGGTCGAGCGCGGGGCCGGCTGCGCCTGCGCGAACGCGACGAGCTTCGTCTCGAGCGCGACCTCGGCGGCGTGGCGCTCGGCGGGCGTCGGCTGCTCCTTGTCGGCCGGCGGCATGGTGCGGCGCTCGATTTGCTCGAGGGCTTTCAGCCAGGTCTTCGCGTTGGCGGCGGTGATGTCGGGGCCGAGGGCTTCGAGCGAGAGCTTACCTTTCTTGGAGGTGTCGTCGTGGCAGTCGAGGCAGCGGTTGGTGATGAAAGCATCGAGGTCGGCGGCGCGGCCGAGAGGGGTAAGAATCAGGACGAGTGCGATCCCGAGAATGCAGATAACCCCGCGGAGGGCGCCTCGCGCCTTGGAGTGAGTTCGTTCGTTCACGTCGCGCCGTCGAGGGGCCGGTTTTGTTGGAGATGGTTGTTCATGCGGATCGGAGATTGATGACAGAAAAAATATCTTGCCAGGATAGCCGAATCCAGACAAAGAACTCGCCCGTGCTCGTTTCTTAGAGAGAGCGAAGCGGGCGGCCAGAGTGAAAATAGGCTATGCGACAGACCAGGCGCGCGCGTTCCCCCCATCATCCAACCACGGTTCAACGGCATGCATTCACGGCAGGCGGCGCCTCCACTATGCACTCACTGCACTCGGAAATATTTCGTAACCACATCACCCAGAACCAGAACCAGAGCAAAACATGAGCAATACCATCATCATTGGCGATCTCGAGATTGCCTTCACCACCGCCTTCGACAAAACTTGGGAAGACAGGGGATCTAGAGCCAACAAGGACGTTTCCACCTGGCGCCCGAAACCGATGCCCAACCAACAGGGGCAGGGTTACTATCCCATTGGCGATATCGCCATGCCCAACTATAGCGATCCCAACAAGAAGGAAGTCGGCGTCCTGGTTCGGGACCGCCCCGGCGCCTCGAGGCCGGCCCTGGCAGTGCCGGCCGGCAAAGATACCGTTTGGCGATACGTGAAGGAGACTCTCACCAGCATGGGGACGGTGTCGTCGAGGAAGGTTTACGAGTTTCACAATTTGACCGCTCCGGCAGACTTCATCGCCATGGGAGGGCTGGGGGGGACGCCGGCCGATCCGAGCCTCTATCGCTGCGTGCGGAAAGACCTGACGGTGTCGGCCGATGCCCAGGCGTCCAAGGTGGTTTGGACCGATGCGGGCACCAGCGGCGGCCACAAACCGGGAAGTATCTGGTCGATCACGCCCTACCACGCTCCCGAGGGTACCTATGTCCTGGCGCCGAATGTCATGGTCGGGGCGAAGTCACGCAGCCAGCCGCCGGAGACGCATGCGTTCAAGGCCGCGCCCTTTGAAAAGGTGGATCCCCCGGCGCCGCCGACGACCCCGCCCTTCACGAGCACGAACCAGCCGGCGGCAAGAGGCGACGTCGTCCTCTACAAACTCAAGATGCCCTGGTTCTCGGTCAAAGATCCCGGGCTGAAGCCGATCGAACAATTGACCCAGTCTCCCGTCTACGAACTGGTCCGGAGCGATTGTTACGTCCAGAAGCTGTTTCTCAACAACACGACGAGTATCGAACAAGAGAAAGAGATTGGTTGGTCGTATGGGTTCAATAAGACCGAAACTCAGTCCTTCACCAAAACCTTTGGTTTCGAGCTCGGGGGCGAGTTCCAGTTGTCACAAAAGCTCTCGATCTCCGGGAAGTTCAGCGGCAGCTACGCGCACGGGGTCGAGACGAGCACGACCACGCAATGGTCCGTGGACATGAGGCAAAAGTTGAAGGTGCCACCCAGAGCCGCGGGCGCGGCCTACGTCCTCGAGAGCGCTTATGAGTTGTATCGCTCGAATGGCGGCCGCATCCAGGCGCAGAAACCGATGTACAGCCCAGGCGTGTCCGAAACCGTGGAATTTCCGCGGACGCGGCGCTTGGTGGCTTCCAAACCCATCGCGGGCGGCCCCACGAAGGCCACCGCGAAGTCCAGGGGGAAGACCGCCGCCAAGCCGAAGGGGAAGACCGCCCCGAAGCCCAGGGCGAAAGCCGTGGCGAAGCCGAAGGCCAAGCCCGCCGCAAAACCGAAAGCGAAAGCCGGGGCGAAACGAAAGGCGAAAGCCTGATCCCCTCGGCCGGCGACGCCGGTTAAGAGCCGCCGGGCTTTGACTCCCCGGCGGCTTTCACCTTTGTCGTACGCGCTCACGTCAGCCCGTTGATCGTCCCCTTGCTGTTCCCGAAGGCTGTGGTGTCGATCCCGAAACGCTGCGCCATTTTCAGGTACAGATTGCACAGCGGGACGCGCTTGCCTTGCTCCTCCGGGAGCGCGAGGTGCGTCTGGTGCTGGTAGCCGCCGCCGGCGAGGAGGATGGGAAGGTTGCGATTCGTGTGGGCGCTGCCGTCGCTCATGCCGCTGCCGAAGAGGATCTGCGTGCTGTCGAGCAGTCCGAGGTCGGCGAGCTTCTTCATGAAGCGCGCGAGTTGCGCCATCTGGTATTGCTCTACTTTCCGCAGTCCGGCCATGAGCGTCGGGTCTTTGCCGTGATGCGAGAAGGCGTGGTAGCCCTTTGGCTCCAGGCCGACGCCCGCGACGTCGAACGCGCCGGGAATTTCGATCGTCGCCACGCGCGTGGAATCGGTCTGCAGCGCGAGCGTGAGGAGGTCGAACAGGATCGGCAGTTGCTGGGTTACGGTGCCGTTGCGCGGCTCCTTCATGTCCACTTTCGGGCGCGGGCGGGAGAGCCACGCCTTCTCCTCCTGGAGCGACTTTTCCACCTCGCGGACGGAGGTGAAATACTGGTCGAGCTTCTGCTGGTCGCGCGTGCTTAGGCGGCGGTTCATCGCTTTCGCCTGCTCGTTGACCGCATCGAGAATCGAGCCCTGCTCGTTGTACCGTTCCGCGCGCCGGCCGGCCTCGGCGGCCGGGTCGTCGACGAAGAGCATCTGGAAGACGCGGCTCACTTTTTGGATGGACGGAACCATCACGCCCGAGCGTGTCCACGAGAGCTCCACGCCGCCGCCGTCGTTGCTGCCGGCGGAGGTGTTCAGGACCGGAAACCGGGTCTGCCCCGCGCAGCGTTCGCCGCAGAATTGATCGAGCGTGATGTTGCCGTTCGGCATGCTCGCGGCCTCGCTCTGGCGCACGCCGGAGAGGAAGGCATGCGTCGCCCCGTGGCCGCCGCCGAAGCCGTGATCGAGATTCGAAAGCACGGTGAACCGGCCGCGCCACTCCTCCAGCGGCTTCAGCGATTCCGGCAGCGCCGCCGCGCGTCCGGCCTCCTCGGGAAAGAACGCACCGTTGATCATGCCGAAGGGATTCGCCACACAGACGAGCCGCTGAATCGACGCGTGCTGGTCCGCGCCGCGCGCCAAGGTTTCGAGGCACGGGAGCGCGAGGCACGCACCCGTGCCGCGGAGAAACTGCCGGCGGTTTATGGTCATGGATCTGGTCAAGGTTCACTTTTCAAAAGGCTTTTCAAAGCGGGAAGCGGCGGGAGTGGTGGGGAATCCGGCTCGACAAAGTGGCCCACGAGTGGGACTTTGTCCTGATGAATACCGCCACATGGGAGATTGATGAGGCGAAAGATCACCTGAGGGAGGTGATCGATAACGCACGTCAACAGGGGGAACAGACCATTACTCAAGACGGCAAGCCAGTGGTGGTGGTGAAGGCAGTTGAGGAAACCAAGAATGACCAAAATGGTACGATCAAGCCCGGGACCGGCGAGAGCTTGATCAATTTGCTACGTCGTTGTCCCGCCCCAGAAATTTTCGACATCATGGAGAAGCTTCGTGCCGAGGACAGGGCTCGTGATTTGCGTGATTTGGGGCTCAAGTAACGAATTCTTGTGTGCTTTCTGCTGGACGCCAACATTCTAAGCGAGGAACGAAAGCCGCACCCGGCGCCCAAGGTGCAGAACTGGTTGCTACAGAACGTCGCAGCGGCAGGGATCTCCGCGGTGACGGTTGGGGAATTCACCAGAGGCGCGTCCGTGCTTGCGATGGGCAAGCCGCGGCTTTCGCTGGAAGCGTGGATCGATGAGATCGTCAGAGACTTCACAGGGCGGATCCTGCCGCTTGGACTTGAAGAAATGCGAACGTGGGGACACTTGTTTGGCACTCTGCAGAAGCGCGGAATCACACTGCCTCGTTTCGATAGCCTGCTCGCAGCCACCGCCTTGACGCACGATCTCGTCCTGGTGACGCGAAACACCGCCGATTTTGCGGGCACTGGAGTTACGGTCTTCAATCCGTTCGAGTAAGCCCGACTCCTCATCGTTTCACAAAAAGCTCGCTCGTCACCAGCGTCTCAATCAGCGACGCGAGCTTGTAGTCGTCGGCTTTCGCTTTCTCCGCGACGTGCTTGAGCTCGAGGCGGTCGGAGAACGTCATCGCGCGGCGGAAGCCGTAGGTCGCGAGTTTTTCCAGGAAGGCCGTGGCGAATTTGTCGGTGTCGTTGAGCAGCAGATGTTTCAACTCGACGGAGTCCTTAAACGTGCGGCCGTCGACCAGCTCGCCGCTCGGGTCGAGCTTGGGATCGGCGCCGGAGCCGTCGCGCACCGTCTCGATTTCGCGCCAGCGGCCGATCGCGTCGTAGTTGTCAAAGGCGATGCCGAGCGGATCGATGCGCCGATGGCACGCCGCGCAGGTGGCGTCGGCGCGATGCACCTCGAGCTTTTGCCGGACAGTCGCTTTCGGCGCGGCGGGATCGGTCGTCGTGAGCGCGGGGACATTCGCCGGCGGCGGCGGTGGCGGCTTGCCGATGAGCGACTCCAGGATCCAGACGCCGCGATGCACGGGGCGATGCCGCGTGCCGTCGGAGCTAAGGCTCAGAATGGCGCCCTGGGTGAGGACGCCGCCGCGATGATCCTCGGGTTTGAGCGCGACGCGCTGCATCGCTTCGCCATGCACGCCGGCGATGTCGTAATGCACCGCGAGGCGCTCGTTGAGCATCGTCCAGTCGGAGTCGAGGAACTGGCGCAGGCTGTCATTGCGCTTCAGGACTTCGCCGAAAAAGCTCACCGTCTCCGCGATCATGCTGTTCTCCAGGTAGTCGTCGTATTCCGGGTAGATCGTCTTGTCCGGCGCGAACATGCCGACCTTGCGGAGCTGCAGCCACTGGCGCGGGAAACCCTTGGCAAACTCGGTCGCTTTCGCGTCGGCGAGCATGCGCTTCACTTCGCCCTGCAACACGGCGGGCTCGTGCAGCCGGCCCTCGCGCGCGAGTCCCGAGAGCTTCTCATCCGGCATGCTGCTCCAGAGGAAATACGAGAGGCGCGACGCGAGTTCCCAGTCGTTGAGCTTCGGCGACGGCGTGCTCGCTTTGCCTTCCTCGAGATAGAGGAAGCTCTTCGAGCAGAGCACCGCGAGCAGGCCCATCTTGACCGAGGCCTCGAAGTTTTCGCCGAGCGATTGTGCTTTGGAGAAGAGCAGCGTCAGGCGGTCGACTTCCTCGTGCGTCACGGGCCGGCGCCACGCGCGTTCCGCGAAGCGCGCGAGGATTTCGCGCGCATAGGCGGGGTCTTTCGCCGCCGAGGCGCCGCCGAAGAACACGCGCTGGTACGCCGGCGTCGGCGACGACTCGACGAGCGGGCCTTCCCATTCGATCTGGTCGAGCAGGAGGAAGGGGACGATCGGCCGGCCGTCGTCGTCGGTGAATTTGATCTGCCACGGGACGCGGCTCTGGAGCTCGGTGAAGTGATTCGGCGTGCCGCTGGCGCGGGAACGGCGCGCCTCGGGGTTCGGGCCGGGCACGGCGTTGACGATGCGGACCGGATGCTTGCCCGCGGGCAGATGCGTGCGGAATTCGATGGTGGCCGGCTGGTCGACCGGCGCGTCGATGTCCTCCTCGAACAGCGTGCGGCTCAGGTCGCCCGCGTAGAGCCGCAGCCGCGGCGCCGTGCCGCCGGGAGGCCGCCCTCCGCTGACCTTGATGCGGACCAGGTAGTCGCCGCCGGTCTTGATCTCGAGCAGGTGATCGTCGAGCGCGCCATTGTTGGGCACGAGGTCGACGCGCACTTTGTCGGCGATCCCGCGCGCTTCGTATTCTTTTTGGAACGTCTTGCCGCGCAGGTCGAACGGCGTCCAAGTGATCGTCTCGCGCTTCGGTTCGCCGCCCAGCGCGAGCGCCTCGGTGAGCACCGACTCGGCCGCGGCCATGTATTTTTCGATGTGCGCCGGCGAGAGCGTGAGCACGGAGCCGATGCGCTGGAAGCCCTGCCAGTCCGGATCCTCGGGCAGGCCCGTCGGATCGTAGACGTCGTAAGTGACGCCAAGGAGATCGCGGATGGTGTTGGCGTACTCCTCGCGCGAGAGCTTGCGAAAGGCGACGCGCTCATTGCCGCTCGCCTGGCGCGTGGCCTCGGCCTCGCGGAGCTGTCCCTCGATCCACTCGGAGACGCGCGCGATGTCGGCGGGCTGCGGCGCCTTGTCCTCCTCGGGCGGCATGTCGCCGGAGTTGATCCGGTTCATGATCTCCTCCCAGTGCGCCATCGTTTTCGGCGAATCGAAATCGATCTTCAACGTATCGACGCGCAGATCGCCCTTCTGCTTTTTCTCGCCGTGGCAACTGACGCAGTGCTGGTCGAAGAAGGGCTTGATGACCTTGTCGAAGTCGGCGCCGGGGGCGGTGGGGACGACCGCTCCGCGAGCGATACCCGCGACGAGGAGGAGGAAACCGCCAAGACGCCAAGGCGCCAAGGAGGAGCGCTTAACTTGGCGTCTTGGCGTCTTGGCGGTCAAAAACATAGAGTTGGCCTTCATTTCTTCTTCGCCGGCGCGAGTTTCTTCGCCTGCTCCGCGGTGACGGCTTTGTGCGTCTCTTCGCCGATCCAGAGGTCGGTGCAATGCGCGGGCGCGCCGGTTTGCTCGGCGGTGAAATCGGCGAGCAGCACGTCGCCCACTGCGAGGTCGCTCAGCTTGGCCGGCTGATCGCCTTTCCAGACGCGCGTCTCGGGCGTCACGCGCCACTCGGCCTGGCCGATTTCCGGCGGGCGTTCCATGTCGCCGTGGTAGTTTTTCACCTCGGCCATTTGCTTGCCGACGTGCAGCTTGCCTTCTTTCAGCAGCAGCTCTTTCACGCACCAGGAGACTCCATTCGAGGCGGAATGGCTGAAGTCGTCCGCGACCAGGCTCGCCTTGGTGAAGGCGCCTTTTTCGTCCTGGAATAGATGGAACCGGCAGCGCGTGCCGAGCGGGAGATCGGACGGCGGCGACTCGGCATTCAGGTAACGCACGGAGGCCTTCGGCAGCAGCACGAAGTCGACGGTCTCGCCGGTGCGCTCCGTGCGAAACTGGCCGGTGTGCGTGGCATCGACGGCCTTCTCCAACTCGCCGTAGACGACGTGCTCGGCGAAGGGCGGCGGCGCTTCGCCTTCCTTCACCTGGAACCACGGGAGTTGCTCGTTGCCGTAGTCGGTGCGGAAGGGGAATTGCGTCGGGTAGTCGCGGGCGGGGTTCTCGAGGAGCTCGACGTCTTGCAGCCGCGCGAAGCCGTAGTTCATGAGGCTCTCGCCGTAGTTGGAGTCCTTGATCGTCCAACCCTGCCCGAAGAGCCGTACCACGTGCCCGCGCCGGAAGCCCTCGAGCATGTACGGCACGCGAATGACGAGCCGCACGCCGCTCGCGCCGTAGGCGTCCTGCGGGAAACGCTGCAGCTCAACGATCGAGCCGCGCTCCTTGTCGACGGGCGGATTCCACGTGCGGAGCTCGGAGTTCGCGACGCAGACGCTGACCTCGCGGCCGACCTCCCAGCCGTCGAGGAAGTTCTTCTTGAAGTTCGCCGGGTCGCCGCTGAAGAGCGAGACGGTGAGCAGATTGCCCTCGGTCTTGTCCACCCAACCCGGCAGGCCGCGCAGTTTCTGGGACTCGATGAAGCGCTTCTGCTGCCGCTCGGTCGTGAGCCGGTGCGTCTCCGCGCCGACGTAGAGATCGGTGCACCAGCCCGGGTCGTCGCCGTAATGGCCGGTGAGGTTGTAGAGCAGCTCGTCGCCGGCCGCGAGGTCGGCGAGCTTCACCTGCTCTTCGCCTTTCCAGACGCGCGTCTCGGGGTGGACGCGGAGCTCCTTTTTGCCGAGATCGGGGCCGTCCTTCTTGTGCTGCGAGGTGAGCAGCCGGCCTTCGCCGAGCTTCAGCTCCTCGAGCCGATAGGTGAAGCCGTGGCCCATGTCGGAGCTGTACGGCTCCTGCATGGTCGCGAGGATCGTGAACTGCCCGTGCGGATCCTGATTCAAAAAGAAGAGGTACTGGATCCCGAGCGGCACGTCGCGCAGATCGGCCTCGGCATTCAGATAAGTGACATAGGCGTACGGCCCCATCGTGAAGTCGACGAGCTCGCCCGTTTTGCTCACGCGAAACGTCCCCTTGCGCAGGTAGTAATCGACCGAGACGAGCTCCCCGCCGATGCGGCGATCGGAGTGATGCGGCGGAAACTCGCCGGCCTTCGGCTGATACCACGGCAGCTCGGCGTTCGCGAAATCGGTGCGGAAGGGGTAGCGCGGGTCGGTCTTCGGCGCATCCGCGGCCTGGAGGAGAGGTACGAGCAGCGCGGAGGCGGACGCGAAGAGAAGGAGCAGGCGGGAAAGCTTCACGAAGATGAGGAAAGAGGAAAACGATGCACGTCCGGTCGAGCCGGCGCAACGACCCAAAACGAGCCGCGCATCTTAGCCGATTCCGGTGGTGGGTGCGAATGGTTTGTCGCGGCAGGCGTTGCATTGCCGTTGTCATCGCGCAGGAAACGTCTAATTTTCCAACCATGACTCTGACTGCTGTTTTCACCAGCGCGCCCGAGGGCGGCTATACCGCGATGATTGAGGAGATTCCCGGCGCGATTTCGGAAGGCGAATCGATCGAGGAAGCGCGCGCAAACCTGGCGGATGCGTTGCGGATGGTGCTGGAATGCAATCGCGAGATTGCGCGCCAGGATGGGTCTTCCACTGCGATTCGGGAAGAATTCGAACTGGCTGCCATGTGAAGCTGATTGACCTTGAGCGGCACCTGCGCGCGCACGGGTGCACTCTCTATCGGGAGGGTTCCCGTCATTCCGTCTGGTGGAATCCGGTCACGCGCAAAACCACTGCGGTGCCGCGTCATCGCGAGGTCAAGAACACGACGGCTTTGGCCATTTGCAAGGCACTTGAAATTGCCAGACCTCGCTGAGCGGTCCTCGCCGCCGCTACTTCGTCCCCGGCATCAAATACTTGTCGATGAACGCCTTCATCGCCACGATCTGCTCCGGCGCGGTGAAGAGCGGGCCGCCGTGGCCGTTGCCTTTGAGGGTGATCAACTCGCTGGCCACGCCGGCCTTTTTCAGCGCGGAGTTGAGCACCATGCTCTGCTGGAGCGGGACGAGCGTGTCCTGGTCGCCGTGCATGATGAGGAACGGCGCGGCCTTGGCGGTGACGAAGTGCATGGGACTCGCGAGGCGCGCGAGATCCTGCTTCTCGAGGACCGGCCCGCCGAGGAGTTTGGAGACCAGCGAGTCGGGGCGATCGTAGGTGGTGCGGTCGGCGCCCCAGTTCACGAAGTCGGTCGGGCCGAACCAGTCGATGACGCACTGCACGGCGCTCGATTGATCGAGGTTTTCCCCCTTGTCGAAGTCATGGATCTCGCCCGTGGTGCCGAGGAGCGCCACGAGGTGGCCGCCGGCGGAGGCGCCCCAGGCACCGATGCGCGCCGGGTCGATCTCGTACTCCGCGGCATGCGCGCGCAGCCAGCGGATGGCCGCCTTGCAATCCTCGATCTGCGCCGGGTAAGGGGCGTCCTGGCTGAAGCGGTACTCGACGCTGGCGACCGCGTATCCGCTCGCGAGCAGCGGCGCGGCGTTGACGCCGGCCTTCGTACCGCCGACCCAGCCGCCACCGTGGATCCACACCACGAGCGGACGCACCCCGGTGCTCTTCGCGGGGAGGTAGAGATCGAGCCGCTGGCGCGGCCGGCCGTCGGTGACATAGGCCAGGTCGGTGATTTTCTTGATCCCGTCTTTTTCCGTCGTGGTGGGAACGGCGGTCTTCGCCGGCTGCTGGGCGAAGCTGGAAAACCCGAGAGAAAGGACGGTGGCCGCCAGCACAAAGATGGCGGTCGGGAGGAGAAGAGCGCGGCGGAGCATGGTGAAAAAGGGGTGGCGGCGCTTACGTATCGCCCCGGTTCGGGCGCGCGCCAAGTTCCGGTGTAACTTTTTGCAATTGTGTGCGTCAATAGGGCCACACATGCGCGCCATTCCGCTTTCCGCCCTCGTCTTGCTCCTCCCGCTCACGGCTCTCCGCGCCGACCAGGCGCATGATACCGCGGAGCAGAAGTTCAAGGAACTGGACAAGAACGGCGACGGCGTGGTGACCCCGGACGAGCTGCCCGCGCCGCGGATCTTCAAATTTCTCGATCGCAACGGCGACGGGAAGATCACGCTGGAGGAGGCCTTCGCCGCCATCCCGCGAGCCGAGGAGCTGCGGCGGGTCCAGGGATCTTCGGTCGCGGTGCCGGCGCCGACCGGGCCGCATGCGGTGAGCGCGTCGCAGGCGGGCATCGGCCGGCGGATCGACGACCTGACGCTGACCGATCTCGATGGCAAGACACGCCCGCTTTCGCAGGCCGTCGGGAAGAACGGCGCGGTCATCGCGTTCACCAGCACCACCTGCCCCGTGAGCAAGCGCTACGCGCCCGGCCTCGCGCGGCTGGAGGGATCGCTGCGCGAAAAGGGGATCGCGCTCGTGCTCGTCGATCCCTTCGCGACCGACAAGCCGGAGGAGCTGCGCGCGAACATGAAGAGCCTCGGCGTCAGCTCGCTCGTCATGCACGATCGCGAAGGCGTCGTGCTGCGCGGCTTGCAGGGGAGCTCGTCGGCGGAGGTCTTCCTCATTGACGCCACGCGCACGCTCCTTTACCGCGGCGCGCTGGATGACCAGTACGGGCTCAATTACAGCCAGGATGCGCCGAAGCTCACCTACCTGCTCGACGCGGTGGCGGAGATGGTCGCCGGCCGCAAGGTGACGATCGCCGCGACCAGCGCGCCGGGTTGCGACTTGGAAACGCCAGCGCTGACCGCGAAGGCGGCGACGTCCATTACGTATCACGGCGAGGTCGAGCGCATCCTGCAGCAGAACTGCGCCGAGTGCCATCATGCCGGCGGCATTGGGCCGTTCTCGCTCGAGACGCTGGGCGACGTGAAGGACCGCGCGAAGACGATCAAGCGCGTGGTGGAGCAGGGGATCATGCCGCCGTGGTTTGCCGTGCCGGCCGAAGCCGACAAGCCCTCGCCGTGGGCCAACGACCGCTCGCTCTCGCCGGACTCGAAGAAAACGCTGCTCACCTGGCTCGATTCAAAGGATCGCCCGGAGGGCAGGCCGGCCGACGCGCCGAAGCCGGTGAAATGGATTCCCGATTGGAGCATCGGCCAGCCGGACGCGGTGCTGACCTTCGCCAAGCCGGTCGACGTGAAGGCCGAGGGGACGATGCCGTACGTGAACGTGCAGGTGCCGACGACGTTCGCCGAGGACCGCTGGATCACCGCGGTCGAGGTGCTGCCGAGCGCGCGCGAGGTTGTGCATCACGTCGTCGTCTCCACGGTGAAAAACAAGGCGAACTCCGGTGAAGGCGGTTTCACGTATTTCGCGCTCTACGTTCCCGGCACCAGTGCCGAGCGTTTCCCCGCCGGCATGGCGAAGAAGCTCCCCGCCGGCACGACGCTGAACTTCCAAATGCACTACACGCCGAATGGCAAGGCGACGCAGGACACCACGCGCATCGGCCTCTACTTCGCGAAGGAGCCGCCGAAATGGGAGGTCCGCACCGCGGCGGCCATGAACATGCGCATCGCGATCCCGGCCGGCGACGCGAACCACCAGGAGACGGCCGAGCTGGTCGTGCCGCCGAATGTGCTGGTCCTCGGTTTCTTCCCGCACATGCACGTCCGCGGCAAGGCCTTCCGCTACGATCTCGTGCAGATGGATGGGACGAGCCGCCCGCTGCTCGAGGTCCCGCGCTATGACTTCAACTGGCAGCTCACGTACGAGCTTGCCACCCCGTTCATGTCGGGCCTCGGCACCCGCATCAAGGCCACCGCCTGGTACGACAACAGCGCGGCGAACAAGGCCAACCCCGACCCGCTGAAAAACGTGCGCTGGGGTCAGCAGACCAATGAGGAAATGCTGGTCGGCTCGGTGAAGTACGCCGTGCCGATCCAGGCGCCGGTGGAGACAGCGCAGCGGTAGATTGAGCGCGGACCGCGAGGTCCGGGGAGCGCACGCGCCCTCGCGTGCCGGATTCGGCGCCCTCGCCGAATCCCGTTGTGCGCGGCATATCGTGTGGTGAGTTTGCACCGTAGTGTGTCGGACACGCGCTGCCCGGCGAGGGCGCCGGGCAGAACACGCGGGGCGCGTGTGCTCCCCGGGCCGTTCGCGCTTCGCGCTCAACTGCATTCCCGCCGCTCAGGCCGCGCTGCGGGGACCGGGGTTCAACTCGAGGACTCTTCGCTTGAAACCCCGGTGGACGGCCAGGGTGCATTCGCCATGGGCGAAATCGACGTGACGGACCGCGCTCAGCGAAAGCCGCCCGCAAGCCGCGCACTCCGGGAGCTCGAGCCGGACCCGCCGCGATGTCGAAAATCGCTGCCCGCGGAAAACGACCAGCACCAACCGGAAGGGGAGGGCGACCAAGGTCAGGAGCAGATGCAAGAGCACTCGGCCAATCGCACCGACGATGGAACGACTGTCCGCGCGCGGATCGGAGTCGATCGTGATCATGCGTTCCGTCTCCGCATCGCAATGATGGCAGTTCGGCGGCAGCCGATCGGATTCGCGGAGCACGAGGCCGGTCAACTCCGCGTTCTCCCCGGAGCCTGCGTTGACGTTTTCCCCGCACGCAGGACAGCGACCGTCGCTCGACGGAAGCACGCGGCCGAAACAATGCGGACATTCAATGCTCACGATGGCAGGTTGGCAGAAGCCGGCGGACTTTCAATCTGCTGGAGGAAATTGATCTGTCAGCGCCCCATGTCCATGGTGATGCTCTTGTCGCATTCTCCCATGAACCGCCGCCTGCTCGCTCTCCTCTTTCTTCCCGTCGCCGCTGTCCTTTGCCAGGCCGCGGAGCGCCAGCCGTGGGTGAATGCGCGGCTCGTGGGTTCGCCGGAGCCGCCGGCTCCGTACGCCGTCGTGCGGGCGTTTCCCAACCTCGAAACGAAGCGCCCGGTCGCGATCGAGCTCGAGCCGGGGACCGGGCAGCTCCTGCTCCTGCAATACCCGTTGGGAGACATCAAACTGTGCCGGCTCAGGCGCTTCGCTCCGCAGGCGGAGGTCGCCGAGGCGGAGACGTTGATCGAGCTGCCGGATACGGCCAACAGCATCGGCTTCCATCCGCGCTACCCGGAGAACGGGTGGATTTACATCGGGAGCACGGCGCCGGACCCGGCGGATGCGGCGGGAAAGAAGCGGGTCTGCCACATTGTGCGCTACACCGTCGACCGGCAGCCGCCGCATCGCGTCGTCGAGGGCTCGGCGTTGAAGATCGTCGAGTGGCCGAGCAACGGGCACAACGGCATGGCCACGGCCTTCGGCAACGACGGCATGCTCTACGTGACGACGGGCGACGGCACGCCGGGCTTCGATGCGGACTACGCCGCGCAGGATCTCAGTTCGCCGTGTGGCAAGGTGCTGCGCCTGGATGTCGACGGCGCGCCGGCCGGCCGGCCGTATCGGGTGCCTGCGGACAACCCCTTCCTCGGCACCGAGGGGGCGCGCCCGGAGATCTGGGCCTACGGATTGCGCAACCCCTGGCGCATCACGGCCGACCGCGAGAGCGGGCAGATTTGGGTGGGGCAAAACGGGCAGGATCTCCGCGAGAGCGCGCATCTGCTGTACCGCGGAGCCAACTACGGCTGGAGCGCGTATGAAGGCTCGCGTGTCTACCTCGCCGACCGTCTGCGCGGCCCTTCGCCCTTCACGCCGCCGACCATTGAGCATGATCACGGAGAGTTCCGTTCGCTGACGGGCGGCTTCGTCTATCGAGGCGCGCGCTTCCCGGAGCTCGCCGGTGCTTACCTCTACGGCGACTGGGCGACCGGCCGCATCTGGGCGGCGAAGCACGATGGCACCCGACTGCTGTGGGATCGCGAACTGGTCGACACCGCGCTCGCCATCACCGGCTTCGGAACCACCCCGGAGGGCGACATCCTCGTCGTCGATCACGGCGGCGATGGGTTGTATCGGCTCGAGCCGGCGCCGCCCGCCGCGGCGGGCGCGAGGCCTTTCCCCACTCGGCTGAGCGAGACGGGGCTCTTCGCCAATGTGCCCGCGCTCCAGCCGGCGCCGGGGGTGCAACCCTACGCCATCAACGCCCCGGCGTGGCACGATGGCGCGACCGCCGACCGGCTGCTCGCCCTGCCGGGTACGAGCACGGTCAAGGCGGGGGGCGGCTGGGCGACGTGGGATCTGTCCGACGGCGCCGTCCTGGCGCAGACGCTCAGTTTGCCTCCCCGGGAAGGCCGGCCCGGCCGCCGCCTGGAGACGCGCGTCCTGCTCAAGCAAGCCGGCGATTGGTCCGCCTACTCGTATCTCTGGAACGACGCGCAAGACGAGGCCGAGCTCGTCGGCAGGGAAGGCCGGCGCCTCAAATTCGCCGACCGCGAATGGCTCGTCCCCAGCCGTTCGGACTGCCTGATGTGCCACTCGCGCGCCGCGAAATTCGCCATCGGCCTGACCGGCGCGCAGCTCCATCGCGACGTCGAAATCGGAGGCCGGATGCAGAACCAAATCGCCTCCTTCATCGACCTCGGCCTGGCCACCGGCCCGCTCCCGAAGCCCGATGCGCCGCGCCATGTCGACCCCTACGACCCCGGCGCCCCGCTCGCCGACCGGGCGCGCACCTACCTGGCGGTAAACTGCGCGCACTGCCACGTCTCGGAAGGCGGCGGCAACACGCTCATGAACCTGGCCCCCGGCGCCGCGCCCGACAAACAACACCTCATCGACGCGCCCCCCGAGCACGGCGCCTTCGGCCTTCCCGACGCCCGGATCGTCGCCCCGGGCAACCCCGGCCGCTCCATCTTGACCGTGCGCGTCGCCATGCGAGGGCCGGGCCAGATGCCGCCGGTGGGAACGTTGATGCCTGATCCCGCGGGCATTCAAATGCTTCTGGAGTGGCTGCAAGGGCTGCCGGCGCCCGCGCCGCAGCCTTGAAGCCGCCGCCTGAGGAGGCCCGTGGGAGAGACAAGTCAGC
>DASYIS010000461.1:0-1931 GCA_035997375.1 Chthoniobacteraceae bacterium | reverse complement strand
GATCCTTCATCTCCGGCGGCGCGAGTTGCGAATCGAGCACCGCGCCCGTCTCCACCGCCACGAGCCGGCAGACCAGGGTGCTCACCTGCGACGGCGTGATCCGGGAGAGCAGCACCACGCCATCCGCCCGCAGCACCTTTCCCACCTGCACGGCCTCGGCGAGTCCGCGCGCGGCGAGCTTCTGTTCGGCAAACACACGATCGATCTCGGCGCGCTCCAGCAACACCACTGGCTGGTGCGAAAGCTCGACCGTCAGCAAATCCGCCTCCGTCTTCATTGAGGCATCGGCGACGATGGCAAGGCGCGGCGAGTCCGCCGCCTGGGCCAGCGGAACGAGGGTGAGGAGGAAAAGCAAAAGCGCGAGTTTCATCGTGGAAATCGAACGGAGCGGCTCCGCGCGAGCGGCTTCGTCCTCCTGTGTAGAGGCGGCTCTCCCTGAGCCTAGGCGAAGGGGCGCCGCCTCCAATTCCTTGAGCGTCGGTGGAGGAAACGACGTCCAAAAAAAGGGACGCCTCACCAGCACTTGGGCGTCTCGCGCGCGGGCAGCGCTCAGGAAAAGTGAGGCGGCACCTGTTCGCCCAGGCTCACAGAGAGCCGCCTCTACACACGCGGCGAAAACTGGCGTTCGATCTGCGCCCCTTCGTGTTTTTCGCACACTATCGTTATTCATTTTCATCGAGGGGTTGGCGTCGACGCGGGTTTCACGTTCGCGGCAGCGCGCTCGAGGTCGGCCCTGGGCACAAACCAGAAGCCCGGCATCCAGAAGACTTCGCTGAGCGCGATCCCTTCCGGCGTCTCGCAGCCGAGCGGGGTGCTCGGGAAGGGCGGCTTCCGGTTTTGCTCGATGGATTCCATGCTCAGCTCGGTTCCGTTGTGGACCAGGAAGGCGCGATCTTCGGGGCTCAGCTGGCAATGAAACTGAAGGCGGCGGGCGCCGCTCACGAGCGACATCGTATCGCGGCCCGCGGCGAGGCCTTCGACCTTCCACGCGTTCTCGCCGCCGGCCATCGCCATGTGCGCCGCCGACCCGGCGCCCGGCGCCGGTGGTTTCCACGCCGCCTCGTCGAGTGGCTCCCAGCGTTTCGCCGCGGGATCGTAGGCCGCGTAGTGGTGTTTGCGTGAGCCGTCACTGGGAGTGCCGCGGAACAGCACGCGTCCGTCCGCGCCGGCCCGCAGGGTGAGCCAGCTCAGGCCCCAGGTGTCGAGCGGCGCCTCGGCCGGGCTGCGCCGATCGCTCGCCAGCAGCGTGGGCGTGCCGGTCTGCGGATCGACTTCCACCAGCTCGCCGAAGTGCTGGTTCTGGAAGCCGCCGGGCGAATTGTTGATCCGCACGTAGAGCCGGCCGCCGACCAGCCACGGCTGCTCCCACACACCCGGCAGATCGGTGAAATGCCGCCACGTTTTCGTCCGCCGATCATAGCGCGAAAGCTGCCATTCCCTCGAAACGAAGACGGCGTCCGGCGAGATCTCGACGTTGGCGCCGCCCCAATGGTCTTTGCGCGGCACGGCGAGCGGCGGCGGCTCCTCGAACGGGATCACCTCGGTCTCGAACGTCTTCAGGTCGATCCCGAAAATGAACATCGGCTTCTTCGCGTCGCGCCCGCGCTCCGGGCCCCGAAAGTCGGCGAAAACCCAGAGGCGTCCTTCGCGCCAGATCATCTCTTTGATGTAGAGATTGGCCGCTTGCAGCGTGCCGTCGCGGAACTGCGCCAGCCGGTACGGCGTCCAGTAGCGCGTGATTTTCAGGGCGTCTTCCGGCGGCGTCTCCGCGCGCAGTTTGGGAAAGCGCATCAGCAGATTTTGCGATTGCTCCCGGATCGTGGAGAGCACCCAGTGGTCGCCCATCTTGGCCCGGACACGCGCCTCGTGCGCGCGGATCGCGGCGAGGACCTCCGCCGCTTGCGCTTCCGTGTAGCTCTGCGCATGAAAGA